>DTYX01000600.1 GCA_012961655.1 Candidatus Poribacteria bacterium | reverse complement strand
TTCGTGTTGCAAACGCAGCTTTGTGTCTGATTTGGAGATTACGCTGCATCTTGGGGCGGCGCAGGTCGAGAATTCTGTATTTTAATCTAACATCTTCGGCGACTTCGAGCCTATCCTCGATGGGAATAGGATTCAAGATTTCAACTTGCTCGACCACCAACTCAACATCGCCTGTGGGCAGATTAGGGTTGGCTGTGCCTTCGGGGCGCTGGCGGACTGTGCCCTTGACCGCTAAAACATATTCGTTGCGCACCTGATACGCTTCCTGAGGAGCATGAAAATGCCGTGGCTTATGCCGCCTGCAACCTGCTGAACCTCAAAGAACGACAACTCGAAATGCTGCTTGGCGGCGTCGAGTGCTGATTCATACCAATCCCGGCTATGGTTCATTGACGTTAGACGAAGGCCGCGTGCCTGTCGCACTGGTCAAGGGAGTAAATTAGTGTCTTATCAAGATAGACCAGATTCGGGAGCAGTGGGAATTTGCCGTACGTTTTATTGATGAGGAGACTTATCTTCTTTATGCTCTGGAAGATGGGCTGTTGAGCGCCGAAATCCACGGAACCTATGAGGAGAGCCTATTTTGGTACCACTAATACGGCATGTTCTGCGAGTTTGACAACGCTTTCCGTGATACTGTTAAAAATTATTTCATACAATCTACCGCGTTTAGATGCGGGAACAGCTATCAAGTCGCAGTCATATTCCGGCGCTGTTTCTATGATGCCGGCAACCGAAGAGCCGATTTGAGTTTGGAATTCCATTGGGAATGGATAAAATTCCAGATACTCTTCCATCCGCTGGGAAGTTTCGCTCGCCAGCGATTCGGTGCTTCCTGTCGCTAGACACACCAATGGCACTTTTGCTCTCTCGCCTATTTCTGATGCCACCTCTACGACTCGGTCACTTCGAGGATGTCCATCATGCACCACCAAGATTTTCTTTATGGATTGAGCGTGTTCATGTACCACGATAGTTGGTTTCATAATGCGCAGTAGAATCGAATCTAATCTATGATAGACCAATTTGAGTCCATCAGTTTTGATAGATTCGGGAATTCCGAGCAGAAGTATATCCACTGTGCGGGCTCGCTCACAAATATCCTGCGGCGACCGCCCTGAGACGACGCGGATATTCGGTTCCAATTGGTACTTGGCGCAAGCCGCTCGAGCGGTGTTCATCACCGGCACTGGAGCAAACCTCTGTTGAGGCTGCTCATCATCATCCTCACCTTTGGGAACTTCAGTGAACAATGTACACACAAGATGAACGTTCAAAACAGCGCTCAACTGAGCGGCATATTCCAACGCCACTTGCTCATAATTTTCTTGCCCAAGAGCTACCATCATTTTTCGAATCATAATTGCACCTACTTTCTACTTTCATCAGAAACTTCTTAACTCGTCAAAAAAGCGTTCAACCGCCGCCACGAATCCACGATAAGAATAGTATTATTCACATCAAATCGAACCTGGTCGAATCTATCCTCGTCATTTAATTCTTTGAATGGCAGATTGAAATGTGAAATAACCCGCATGACTGATTTGCCGCGCCCAAACAACACACCGATATCGGATGCTAATATCGCCAGCAAGTCGGAGACCGAATCGCCGATGTATAAACTTTTTCCTGTATCCGATTTTAAAAGTTGGTAATACTTTAGCTTGTCGAAAGGGGAAAGGATATGCAAATTAATCTGTCCCGTCGAGATGCCATCTTCGTTGAATTCAAGGTCGCTAGAGACAATGTTATCGTACAAATCATCCATCACACCGATAATTAGTTCTCTCGACCAGTTTGCAGAGATAATATCGATTTTTACGCCCGCTTTCCTCATCTGAGCTAAGATAGTTTCAACCTCTTCTTGCTTCTTGATATCCTTCCCGATATCTCTCAATTTCTCCCGTTTGATACCAGCTAAGAACTTCCCTGAAATTACTCTCTCGACGGATGCCAATTCAACTTCAGCGAATGATGCTAAAAATTTTAACAATGCGTTATAGTTATTTCGAGAGGGTCGAGGTTGGTCGAGCAATCTTTCGAAAAGTTGAATGTATTCATCAGAGAACTTTCTAACAACGCGATGCCATGATTCTAGAAATTCATGGTGCGAAGTATCTCCAGATGCTGATACTAAAAAATTATCCGCCGCAGCGTAGGCTATATTCGCTATCGTATCTTCTAAAGTTATTGTGCCATCAAAGTCAGTTATCAATGTCGTTATCGGGTATATTTTCATGACCACTCTTATAACGAGTTTGGTTCATTGAATCTTTGACTATACGTCAGGGCTTTTTATCTATTCTTCAGTCGGTTCTGCTTCCTCTACATCTTCAGCTTCTGTCAAGCGGCGTTCTTCTTCCTCACGTTGCGCTTGTTGAACAAGGAGTTCGTCAGATTGTTTCGCTTCGTATTCTCTCAGTAATTCCCTCGCATCTTCTGCTGTTGTTCCTGTTGAAAAAACACGATTTGCTGGGCCAACCCACAATCTGTTTTCAATTTTTACAGTATAAAGCATCCTTTCGTTCACTGTATCCTCATTAGAGCCGACAAGAACTCCGGTGTTTTCATCATCGGCGCCTGTAATTATAAGAACTTCATCTCCGATTGAGAGTCTGCTTTGTTCTGTCATAATTATTTCCTTTCTGAAAGTTAGACCTGACCTTTTGCATAATCCGAATATATAAAAGTTTAATTGTGTGGAAAAGACGGCGTAATTGACCAATTGGTTGACAGCCATCATTATATGAATTTAGCGTGTTAGAATTTAACAAAGATAACTTTTCCGGGCGATAAAAATTAAGGCTCTTCGATATCGAGTGTAGTAACTAGAATTCACAATTCGAGGCTCGTAAAACGTAATACGCAATACGAAATAATTTTATCATGTCTCCATGATTAAGCGCTTACCACACTAAATATTAAAAAACCAAAATTAAAAAGCCCCAGATGCGCCAAAACTTGGCGCCCGGGGCTTTTATTATCTAGACTACATTTTAGTACATATCGCCGCCTGGGGGCATTCCGCCTGGTGGCGTTGGCGGTTCCTTTTCAGGGATTTCCGCGACTAACGCTTCAGTCGTAATCATCAATCCGGCTACACTCGCCGCGTTCTGCAGCGCGACTCTGGTAACCTTGGCTGCATCAATAACGCCTGCTTCGAACATATCGGCATACTTTTCATCTTTGGCATCGTAGCCAAAACCGGTGTTGGCGTCGCCTTTAACGCTTTCGATTACAACGGCTTCCTCATGTCCCGCATTTCTGACTATCTGACGCATCGGTTCTTCAAGGGCTCTTTTGACTATCTGAACACCGATCTGTTCATCTGGGTCATCAATCTTCAATTCGTCCAATTCAGGAGCGCATCTTAGCAATGCCACGCCGCCGCCCGCCACAATTCCTTCCTCGACAGCCGCTTTGGTCGTGTGCATCGCATCTTCTACTAAGGCTTTTTTGTTCTTCATCTCAACTTCCGTCGCGGCGCCTACATTAATGACAGCGACGCCGCCGGCTAATTTCGCCAGTCGCTCTTGCAATTTCTCCCTGTCATAGTCAGAAGTTGTTTCCTCAATCTGATTGCGAATCTGATTGATGCGTCCTTGGATCGATTCTTTGCTGCCTGCGCCTTCGACAATGGTGGTGTTGTCCTTATCAATCACGATTCGTTTTGCGCTGCCGAGCCAATTGGTTGGATTAGCAGCGACGTTCTCAATCGAAACGCCAAGTTCTTCTGAAAGCACTTTGCCATCGGTGAGGATAGCTATATCTTCCAGCATCGCTTTTCTGCGGTCGCCGTAGCCTGGGGCTTTGACGGCTGCCGCTCGGAGGGTGCCGCGAATTTTGTTGACAACTAAAGTCGCAAGCGCTTCGCCCTCGATATCTTCGGCGATGATAAGTATCGGTTTGCCTTGTTGTCCGACATACTCCAGCAAGGGAACCAGATCTTTTAGGGAACTAAGTTTCTTCTCGTGAATGAAGATAAAAGCATCCTCTAAAACCGCTTCCATCCGCTCTGCATCAGTAACGAAATAGGGCGATAGATAACCGCGGTCGAACTGCATACCCTCGACAAAATCGAGTGTCATTTCTAAGCTTTTGCCTTCTTCAACTGTGATGACTCCATCTTTGCCCACTTTGTCCATTGCGTCTGCGATTACGTTGCCAATTTCATCGTCATTATGCGCCGAAACTGAAGCTACTTGGGCAATCTCGGTCTTGTCGGCGATATCCTTTTTCAGCTCATCCAGCTTCTTAACAACGACATCGACCGCCTTGTCAATACCGCGTTTAATACCCATCGGATTTCTGCCCGCGGTTACATTTTTTAGTCCTTCACGATAAATCGCTTGGGCTAAAACGGTAGCTGTTGTCGTTCCATCGCCAACCACATCACTGGTTTTGGAGGCGACTTCTCTGACCATCTGCGCGCCCATGTTTTCATAAGGCTCTTCCAGTTCGATCTCTTTAGCGACAGTGACGCCGTCTTGTGTAACCGTAGGCGCGCCAAATTTCTTGTCTAGTACAACATTACGTCCCTTAGGGCCGAGCGTTACTTTCACAGCATTAGCTAGTACATCAACGCCCCTCTTAATGGCTGCTCTAGCGTCCTCATTGAAAGTCAATTGTTTGGCTGCCATTTTGATATCCTCCTATATTGGTTTTGACTTCACTTCCAAGTCAAAACAGAATCTAATCTTTGACAATCTTTGCCAGAATGTCATCTTCTCTCATGATGAGATACTCTTCGTCACCGTATTTAACTTCTGTGCCTGAATATTTACCAAACAGAATTTTATCACCGACTTCTACATCAGGAACTTGTCTTTCTCCACTTTCAAGAACTCGTCCAGCGCCTACCGCAATAACTTCACCCTCTTGGGGCTTTTCCTTTGCGGTGTCGGGAATTATGATTCCACCTATCTTCTGTTCCTCTTCTTCTAGTCTTTTGACTAAAATTCTATCATAAAGAGGTTTGATTGCCATTTGTTTCTTTCCCCCTTACAATTTCTGTTAAACAGAATTACATTTTTATAACGGATTTCGCCCTTTAAGTGTAGCAAATAAGATGCCAGGACGATAAATAATCTTGGGAAAATTCAATCATTTTTTCCTCTTCGGCTTCATTATTGCTCTGCATATAGCGTTTACATAAAGAAATCAAAACTGTCTATTGATTCGCTAGCGCAAACGCAAAGACATACGGGTATCATTTTGGCACTATCAAAGATGTATTAGTTGTCATTTTGATACCATTTATAGAGCCAAAATGAATCTTGCCCGGCGTTTCTTACACTGTCACACAACTTTCAATAGGGCGTATCGTGCCCAAAAGTTTGTATGCCTAAATCTCGAAATACCCTATCTCTTATCGTTTCCCCATCACAATCTATTAAATTGCACATTTCAATAAATTCCTCACTATTGATAAATAGTGAGGCGCTATAACCTCCAGCGCGACCATATTTTAATTCTCGCTTGGCGTCGACGATAGCCTGTTTAATTATTGCGACAACAAGTCTAATATATCCGATGTCTATGTCCGCCATTTTGCCCTCCAAAGAAGGTACATTCCTTTTTATTCTTCACAGAATGTAAGGTTCTTTACGCTTCGTGATTATTTTACTTCCTTAGAATAAAGGATGAATTGGGAGTTGCATCAGCAAAAATTCTAAGGTGTGCAGAGCACTAGATGCAGCAAATTTTTATCTGGCACGAAATGAATTTTTATAATATAATATTATACCAAATAAATGTGGAAATGTGGAGTACATTGTGCAAAAATTATGAGGATTATTCAACAATCACAAATAATTCGTAAAGAATATCTGCGCTGTATAAGTGTATTTATGGAAAAGTCGATAAACACTGACATTATCAAAAATCTGCGAAAGTATAGAATAATAAATAGTTATAAAATAAGTGATTTCGTCTTACTCCGTTTTTCAGAGCTTTCGGACTTTGTGAGAAATCTTCATAGCTCACTTTAGACTGCAAATCAATCAATTGTCAAAACAAATTTGACATAATATTAATAGTATAGAAATTATCGGAGGCTTAAGATTGAAAAGAAAAATTGTAACTATAGACGGCGGCGAAGCTACGGCTTACGTTGCCTATAGAATCAACGAAGTAATAGCTATTTATCCTATTACGCCATCCTCGGACATGGGAGAATGGGCGGACAGTTGGGCCGCGTCTAATGAAAAGAATATTTGGGGCACTGTTCCTCTGGTAAGCGAGCTGCAAAGTGAAGGTGGCGCTTCGGGCGCGGTACACGGCGCTCTACAGGCGGGTGCATTGTCAACAACTTTTACGGCTTCACAAGGCTTACTGTTGATGATACCGAACATGTTTAAAATAGCGGGCGAATTAACCCCGACTGTTTTTCATGTTTCTGCTCGCACGGTTGCAACGCACGCGCTCTCTATATTCGGCGACCACAGTGATGTGATGGCGGCTAGATCAACGGGTTTCGGAATGTTAGCCTCTAATTCTGTTCAGGAGGCAATGGATTTCGCCCTGATTTCTCAAGCTGCGTCCCTTGAGGCAAGGATACCTTTCATACACTTCTTCGACGGCTTCCGCGTGTCACATGAAATAGAGAAAATTGAACAACTCACGATGGACGACATGCGCGCCATGATTGATGATGAACTGGTCAAAG
>DTYX01000599.1 GCA_012961655.1 Candidatus Poribacteria bacterium | reverse complement strand
GAGCGGATATTATCCAATTCGCCAGAGATGCAATCGCACGATTCGGAAATCGACAATTGGAACATACGAATTATCAAGTCGCGATGTATGGCACGGAAAAAGTGAAAGACAGATTAATTCCGTCGATTATCCGGTACATGGAAAAAACAGGAGATGCTCCGAAAAGATTGGCATTGGCTGTTGCTATCCTCCTGAGATATGTTACTGGCTTTAAGCAAGGGAAAGGCATCGACACCCGCGGCAATGAAGTGGAAGGTGTATTGGGGATAAACGAACGCGGGGAAACATATTTCATCGATGACCCAAGGGCGACAACAATTTCAAACGCGCTCAAAATGAATCTATCCAGGGCAGAATCCGAACCGATTCTGGATGGGATTCTCGGCGATAGGGAGATGTTTCGCGTTAATCTTCACGATTATGACGCGTTAGCTCAAAGAATTAAAGAAGATGGGTTGGAAGCAACATTGGAAAATTTTAAGAGACCCGTTTTCTCGGAGAAAACGGGTCTCCGGCGACAATGATATCACAGGGAGGATGTCTATGTTTATCTGGATAGTTCACCGCGTCAGCGGATTAATTCTCATCGCTCTGATGGTAATAAAGATAATTACAGGATACGGAATTCTTGGGCATCTTGGCTATGAAAACATCGAACTGATGCGAGAATTTCACCGGAATCCATTTGTCGATGTTTCGATATTTTTGCTCTTCATCTATCATGCCATCTACGGGGTCAGGACAGCCTTGATAGACCTTGGACTTCGTAGGGAAAAATTGCTGTTTTGGGTATCAAATATACTGGGTTTTATCTTATTTATCGTTGTTGTATATATTTTTTTGATACCGCATTGAAAAAAATCAGAAACCGAGTTTTTGGGAAAAAATCATTTTTGTCAATATACCGAGCATAATTTTTCCGCTTGATTGAGAGAAGCAGTTATAGAGGCGGCAAAGCGTTTTGTCCACTATCGAGCTGAGGCCGGTAGTCTGTATGCCCTCTACGATACCCTTGAGCGGGAGGTATCCCAATGAGTTCTATGACCTTTACGAAGGTGGGCGTTACTTTAACTACGGCATGTCCCAAGCGAATGAGATTGTATCTTAAAATTGCCAATTAAGTTTTCCGCCGTATCTCAGGTTCCTTCTCGCCGGCTTCGACCATTCTGCATTTCAGTACTTTTGCGAGTTCTGCTCGTACATCCACATATTCAGGGTCTGCCACGAGATTTGTCCGTTCGTATGGGTCATTCTCCAAATCATAAAGAAAATCCTCAACATATACATCGCTATCGGGAACATTGCCGCCTTTCCCCGGCGCTTGGACACTGTACTTCCATCTGTCCGTTCGGATGGCGCGTCCACAATGACTCTCGCTAATCTGAATAAAAACCTCCCGCGGCCAATCCTTGGCTGTGCCATCCACAAGCTGCTGCAAGCTGTATCCTCTCATGTACTGCGGGGGCTGTACGCCGCTGGCTGTGAGAATCGTCGGAGCAATGTCAATCAAGCTGACAAGTTCCGTTATAACCTTTCCACCCTTGAAACCTGGGCCATAGGCAATCATGGGGATTCGGACGCAGCCCTCGTGGCAGGAGCGCTTGTACTCGCGGTTCCGAGTGCGAAAGTGAGAACCATGGTCGCTGGTGTAGATGATGAGTGTATTGTCAGCGAGGGCAAGTCTCTCCAGTTCATCCCGAATGCGCCCAACGTTCTGATCCAGACTATCAATGCAGCCGAGATAGTCCGGGTATTCCTCTCGCCAATCGCCCTCCATACCGACCAAATCCCCCGGCGCCACAAAGTCCTTGAAACGCTCCTTTGAGCCGTGTGGGCCTTCGTAGTGTCGGTGGTCATTCTGATGATGTGGTTCGATGTACGAATCGAATAAAAAAAACGGCTTGTCGCCGGTGCGTGTCCGCAGGTATTCCAGAACCCAGTCCGTCTGTGCATCGACGCGGTAGCGCCCTTGGGGGAACTCGCGCTTATTCATGTCACCGTCGAACATGTGTCCATCGTAGCTGTGAGAGGTGAATTCCAGCACATCTGACGCCAGCCAGAAATCTTTGTATCCACCGCGCCGCTCCGGCGGAACGGCTTTGTCGCGGTAATTAACGGAAACTTCGCTTTCCGGGGCGCGTCCGCCAGAGTAATTTGACGCTAAATGCCATTTGCCGATATACCCAACCTCGTAGCCTGCCGCCGACAAATAGTGTGCAATTGTTTTTTCATTGAGCGGAAGCGCGATGTCGTTTCTAAAGCATCCGACTTCGGCGGCGTATCTTCCTGTCTGTATAGACGCGCGCGCCGGGCCACAGACCGGCTGGCAGGTAAAGGCATATTCAAATCGCACGCCTTCGGTCGCCATGCGGTCAAGGTTAGGCGTAATATCCAGGGACTGTCCGTAACATCCCAGCGTGTCCCAACGCTGTTGGTCGCTGAAGATAAAAATTATATTCGGTCTCTCCGAAGTGTTACCCATTTCCAACCCCCTCTTGATTTCCTGAACTCTTGAGAGTGTTGCCCTTGAAAGTCCTTTGGTGGTGATGTTTTTAATATCATCTTCAGTCAGAGCTACATTGAAGATTCCGACTTCATCTATTAAGCCCTGAAAGAACCTAGAACCTTCCCACGTTCTCCCAATGAGAACATCCTGTGTATCCGAATCACCTGGCAGACCTTTCAATGCGGGGAATGGTGTTTCTTTGGTGAGATTGCCGTTCATGAATAGCTTCATATTACCGCCTTGCGGTGTGGTTTCGGCTGCGGCAGCTATGTGTGACCATTCTTTCAATACCCGCAGTAAATTTACGAGTTTTGCACTTAATGACTGAAGTCATTACTACAATTACAATTAACAATGGTAGTAACGAATTCATTCGTTTCTAAGTTAAGTATTCTGATATCACGTGAGCGAGATGTCAAGTATGGGAGGATAAGTTTACAGATTTGTAACGCAAGTTTGAAACTTGCGCTACATCTTGTTAGCAATCCGCTTG
>DTYX01000598.1 GCA_012961655.1 Candidatus Poribacteria bacterium | reverse complement strand
GCGGAAGTAAGGGATTTATTCCACCTCTCGTCATCCGATTACTTTTTTATTTCCATTAAACCTATTAGGATGATATAATATCATACATGAAAGATGTCGTCAATCGAATAATTCGCCTTCCCGAACTAAATATCGCGTTTTTTGCCTTCCTGTTAAATTTCTCTTGGGAAGTGCTGCAAACGCCTTTTTTTATCGATATATCAGATTCCATCAATACAGTTATTTGGTACAGATTCCACTGTACTCTGGGCGACGTTTTAATCTGTTTGGCTTCGTACTATCTTACCGCGCTGATATTCCGAAACAGAAGATGGTTTTTCGAGCCGACAGCGAAGAGTATATTGTTATTTTTAGCTTTTGGAGTTACATACACCGTATTCAGTGAAATCAAGAATGTTTTCATCAGAAAGCTATGGGCATATTCACCATTGATGCCGGTTATCCCCTATTTGAACGTCGGTTTGCTACCTATACTTCAATGGATAATACTCCCACCCATCGTGATATTCATTACCAGACGCCAATTATCATAAGTGACCTTGTATGTGCTTTAATCAGACGAACACATCCCTCCGGCCCCTTTTTTCAAAGGGGGAAAAGTTACATTACAACTGTGATATGGATTTCCTGTTATTAAGCAATAGACGTGCCAAATAAGGGAGATGCCGATGGAAATAGGGTTTCTGGTTTTTTATCCGCGGAATAAGGCTCCAATCCTGCGAAAAGATTACTCAACAAAGCGTTTTGTCTAGCTTTAAGGTGCATAAAATTTACGCACCCTTAGGCAGAATAGAGTTGAAAAAGAAAATTTTGGTTAGCGCCTTCAGAACAGGAGCGTAAATCGAATAGAAGTAAACGCTAAGAGATTTGTGAAACATGCCCATTATCCTTCGCGCTTGTGTTCTTTATGCCCCTTCCCATCCGTTCCATACATCACGCTGACTTTTACCCCTTTACCCACTTCAGCGACATAACAACCTTCATGGCCTTTTAATCCAAGAGGTTTGAAGTCAGCGGATTTATCGATAGTAAAGGGTGGTTGGACGCCCAGTCTTGCCACCAAGAGTAAGACAAGGCCGATAGAAAACCCTAAAAACTTAATATCCTCCTGCTGGTATTTTGACCATTTCCGCCAATCCAGCGACAATCTGGGGGGTTTCCGCCTTGGGTCTCTCTTTATCATCTTTTTTGCCATGGCAGGCGAAAAACAGAAAGGCGGTTATGATAATCGAGGTGATTTTGAATATCTGTTTTATCATTCTAAGACGCGAAGTGTCGTAGCGGCTTCGCCTCAAGGCAGTTCTCAAACTCCTGGAGATACTGATTTAGCAGACAATCTGAAACACTTCTTATGCTCCAAAGCTTCCCCAACTGTGTTGCCCAGAAGTTGGGGATTGCATTTATCAGCCACTGCAACCACCCCGCAATTTTAAAATAGATTCTATGAATTTCACAAACCGTTGATAAAAGCCCTTCCTCTAACGTAAGTTCCCTTTCTATCACTCGCGCTGCACAATCTGTCCGCAATACGTTCCAAAAGGGCACACACTGTCCGGCTGAATCGCCTACGAGAAAGAGTCTCCCGACGGTGGGGCTTCGTAGTTCATGCGGGAAGTATCCGCCGTGAAGTTTTCCCATTTTCAAATGGAACTTGCTTAGAAAGGCAGCTAACGTCTCTTTCAACCTGGTTTCCCCGATATAGCTGCCGGCGCAATCGATAATACATTCGGAAGTGAACTCGCCGGCATCTGTCATCACTGAACCGTCTTTCATCCTCAGAGCAGTCGCTTTTATCACCTTCGCCTCGCTTTTGCTGTTCATAATCTCACAAAACTTCCCGTAGTCAAACGTGCAGAAAGATGGCGACAAATCCTATTTTCTGCCCTCGCTTCAGTGATTAATGACAGCAACTGCCGCCGGAATGTGCGCTTTCCATTTTCAGATATTCTTCCGGTTTTGAATCGAAAGCTTGTTTACATCCCTCAGAAATGCTTACATTGCCTAATTCCGAAAGCCCCAGTTCTTGCTAAAAAGCGGGCATGGGCACCTTGTCCCAGGCAGTATAAGGTGGTGTCTCCATCACCCTTTGGATGGCGCCTTTTGAATCTAAATCCACATAAACTTGTGGTATTCGCATGACGCCTACATCTAAAACCTTGTGTCCTTTTAAGGGTCTATTTTTTGAACCTTCCACCCTGACAAAAATCATCCTCCGATTTTGTCCGGATAAAGAGTGAGGATTCAGGATATGTCTGATATGGTAGAAGAGGAAAAGCGGGCTGGGCATGCGACGTCTCATCATAGGACGAGACTGCGCCATACCGCCTTTTCCAACTATCAGACCTTGCATCATGTATCCTGAGGGCATAAGGTAAGCAGCCAAAGAATCATCTGTAAGCTTTGATTTCAGATTCTCATCTAAAAAAACTGCATCCAAAGCAGCTTGAACTTCTTTCTCGGCCACGGGATATACCGAGATGACAGTCAAGCCGGATTTTTCATATCGGGGAATCTGCCCTTTGGTATAGCCTCTTAAGATAAAACCCACGCCAATTCCCACGATGAGAAGAGAAGCCCATACCGCAAGGGCTCCTCTACCTATCGAACCTAAGCGGCTTTCCAGAAAAGCTCCCCACCAAGAAAAGTGGAAAGTGGAACTGGAGAAAGTGAGAAAGTGAGAAGAAAAATTCTGTTATTCAGGACTTCTTTGCTCACCT
>DTYX01000597.1 GCA_012961655.1 Candidatus Poribacteria bacterium | reverse complement strand
GTAGCCGAATTCACCAGAATTCGGGTGTATCCGTGTGTATCCGTGGCTAATTATCTTTATCAAAATATATTTAACAATGCACTACGAAAACGACTTAAAATTTTTGCAACATGATTTGGAGACAGACGATGATTCAATCGGCTAAAGGCACCGTCCCCTATTCCAACGCGGATTTGGAGCCTCTATTCATTGGGTGGTTTGACAAGGAGGATGAAGCAAAAAAAGCGGAACTGTTGCGAATTGTCGAGATTGAGATTATGGAAAAAAATCAATTTTGAAATATTTATGAGAACCCTTACAGAATCCTCAATTATCCTTACATCCTTTTTGGTAAATAGACTTTTTTATCGCAAAATGTTGCCGCCGCCATCGGACATCAAAAAAATTCTGGTCGTTAAACTTGACCACATTGGCGATGTCTTGTTGTCTACGCCTGTGATCATCAACCTACGTCTACATTATCCTTATGCCCATATAGCCATGCTGGTCGGTTCATGGTCTAAACAGGCGATTGAGCGCAATCCATACATTGACGAAATATTGTGCTACGATTCGCCGTTTTTCCGCCGGTCGGGTAGAGGTTCGACATTGAAAGATGTAATGCAGATATTGCGGCGGTTAAAAAGCGAGTGGTACGATTTGATTGTGGAACTGCGCGGGGATTTTTTGACTCTGATTTTGGCGATGTTGAGAGGTGGCAGATATCGGCTCGACCGAAGTACGCAGAGAGTCTTAAAGAAGTTAGGAAATCCCCCCTGCCCCCCTTTAATAAAGGGAGGAGAAGTGGGATTGGAAGGCGAACCCGTACATCCAGAACACGAAGTGGAAATTAACTTAGATGTATTAAAGGCTGCTGGCATTCCCATCACTTCGCGCCAGATATTTTTCAATATACCGTCCGAGAGCCAAACTTGGGCAAAGGATTTTCTTTCAGAACTTGGGATAGACGCATCCAAACCGATTGTTGCAATTCATCCCGGTTCGCCCGTTCCGCTGAAACGTTGGCCGGCAAAGAGATTCGCAAAACTTGCCGATATCTTGATTAAACGAAAGATGCAGATTCTATTTCTGGGTGTGTCTGCTGAAAAAGGGCTTGTAAAGGAAATCCAAGCGCAAATGCACCATAACTCAGTAAATATTGCCGGACGGACAAACTTACAACAGTTGGGCGCTGTTCTGCAAAACTGTCAGTTGTTCATCGGCAACGATAGCGGTCCGATGCACATCGCCGCAGCCGTTGGCACACGTGTCATCGGTTTGTTCGGACCAAGCAGTCCGCAACGTTTCGGACCATTCGGGGATAACTGCACAGCCATTCGCAAGCCCCCTCACCCCCCCGTGAAGGGGGGGAAAAGCCCCGATTGTCAGCCATGCATGAAGGAAAAATGCCGGTTTGGAGAAGAGGGATGTATCGTTGAAATTTCGGTGGAAGACGTCATAAATGTTATCAGAGATGAAAAGTGAGGTGGCCGACTTCGGAAAATTCGCGTGAGATGATTATTGCTCGACCGCTAGTCTAAAATTTTCCATCAAACGATTGACCTTTTCATAATCGCGTTTTGCCTTTACCTTTTCAACGCCGGAACACAAATCGATGCCATAAGGTTTGACTGTTTGGATAGCTTCCCTGACGTTGTCCGGATTAATTCCACCTGCCAGAAACACAGGCGCTTTAGTGCTTTTCACTAATTCTCTTGCGATATTCCAATCGCTGACCTTTCCCGTCCCGCCGAATCGCAGTTTATCGCCGGATATAGCTACCGTATCCAGCAACAGCGCATCCGCTCCGGCTGAAACAAAACTATCCATCTGAACTTTTATGTCGTTGATATAAATCTTTGCTTGACCTTTGACAGGCAGACAGATGGATTTCCAAACCTGACACGGTAATCGCTTTTTCAATGTTGCTACAAACTCTGGCGATTCATGCCCTAAAAGCTGAATGGCAAACGGTTTTATCGTTTCAACCGCCGATTCGATAAATTCTATCGGCATATCTATAAACAGAGCGACTGATGGAATAGGCGTCGCCCTGACGATAGTCACCGCTTTTTCTACGCTGACAGCTCGCTCTGAGTGCGGAATCTCGACGGCGATGCCCGAATAATCCGCTCCCGCTTCAGCAGCTATGAGAGCGTCACCAACAGAGGTTGTGCCGCAGATTTTAACTTTGCATGTATTCATTTCCTTTCCTCGCGTCTAAGCGAAAAAGATAATTTCTTTTTCAACTTCAGAAGTAAGTGAACCGAGAGGTCTATTCCTCATGAAATGTCGTTTGCCGGTCAGCGGATGAGTAACTAATCAACATCATCACTGGCGCCCAGCCTGTATTAACGGCATTGTGCTTCACATTCCGCGGAATTCTTATCATCATACCTGCTTTCAACGGATACACTTCATCCCCAAGCCGATGGTCACATTCTCCCGATATGACATACAACAACTCCTCACAATTTGGATGCGAGTGCATGTCATTTACTTGCCCTGGGTTAATATATACAATGCCGAGGGTCTGTTCAGCTTCTTTATCGATTTTTTCATTACACAGCCATTTGATAGCGCCCCAGGGAAATTCCTGTGTTTCAACTTCGTTGACATCTGTTATGGTTACTTGATTCATATAATTCTCCTCCTGGTACAAATTCCCCACGCGAAAAAATAGTGTAGCAGAATTGGCAACAATTCTGAAGATTGTCCGTAGTCCGAAGTCTTGCGACTTCCGCTACGGCTACGAAAATTCTATCATGGGGAATCTCTAATTCTCCTCGTTTTCGGTTGACGATATTCAAAGGATATAGTATAATTACCTGACATTTTAGTCTGATTCGTTGTTTTAACGATATTCGGAGAATTGAGGAAGACAGATGGAATTCACAAATTTGTGGTCGTGGTGGATTGCTGCGTTATTAGTAACTGTCGGAATAGCGACGTACTCATATTTTCGGAATAAAAAGCCCATCAGCGTAAAGTTGAAAATCGTATTGATTACGTTACGATTTCTCGCCTTAGGACTGCTACTTTTCTGTTTAATATTAAAACCGGCGATGGTTAAAGAAGAGGAAAAACGCATTCGGTCGAATCTTTTAGTCCTGGTTGATACCTCTCAGAGTATGGCAATTACAGACGTGCCGAATAATAGCTCGACAATTGAACGACTAACGGCAGTACAAACATCGTTTTTGAATCCGAAAAATCAGATTTATTCCAAACTTGCAGAAAGATTCGACCTCCAATTATACCATTTTGACAGCCAATGCGAAGGGATTGATTTGGAAAAAAATGAGACGGGAAAACTATTACAAGCTAATGGCGCTTTTACGGACGTTGGCAACGCTTTATCGACAGCAATAAATGACTGGAAGGGGCAACCGATTGCAGGAGTCGTATTGCTGACCGATGGCAGGAACAATACTGGCGGCAGTCCCTTGGATACCGTGCAATTTTTGAATGCGCCTATCTATCCCATCGGCGTCGGCAACCCAGTGGCGCCCAAAGATGTCAAGTTAGTGAAAATTGAAGCGCCGCCGGTTGCTTATGTTGACCACCTGGTTCCAGTAAACGTTACATTGAACAGCAATGGATATGATGGCGAGAAAATTC
>DTYX01000596.1 GCA_012961655.1 Candidatus Poribacteria bacterium | reverse complement strand
CCGCTACGACGTTTTTTTCCGTAGAGCCGTCCTTTACCAACCCAAATTATTTCATAAGATTTTCCCGCGTGGGGAATTTCTAGACCATTTTTAGAAGATTCCTATGAATTTGCTTGATATTCCAAGCGAAGTAAAGTATGATAGAATATCACCGATTTAAGGATAGAAATTAAGGAAGTAACTATTGAAAGAATAGACGTTAGATTTAGGAGGATTTCTGTGATTAGAACTTATCGCAGCGATGATTGGAACAGTTATCGGATGACATACAACGAACCACATCGTGTTTTAGAACCGTTGGAGAAGGAACTTACCATTGTAGATGCGGCGCTTAACGTGCTCCACGAGGTGGGAGTGCTGCCAAACACCAATTATGACCATGAAAAGCTGCTGGCTCATCGTCAAGCAGTGGCGGAACTGTTCGAGATTCCTTGGACAGCGATTACCCCGCGTATGCAACGTTTGCTCTATGCCATCAATGCTATTGTGCAACCGCAGAATATGATAGCGGCTGGTATTTTTTGTGGTAATACTTTTATCTCGAACGCCGGCGCCGCAGTAGGCCCGGGAGCGTGCTACACGGCAAAACAGCTTATTGGCATAGAGATTAAACCCGAAGAAGCCGAAAGAGCTGAACGGAACGTCAGACGCATCGACCATAGCGGTATTGCCTATATAGTAGCGGCCGATGCTGTGGACTTTGTGGCGCAATTTCCGGAATCGATCGACCTCTTATATCTGGATGCGGACGGGGATAGAGGTCGAAGTAAAGGCATATACCTTGAAATCCTTGAAGCTGCCTATGACCAAATGCCTTTAGGCAGCGTGGTCCTGGCACACAATAGCGTTAACTCCGCTGAACGACTGAAATCCTACATGGAGTTCGTCCGCGACCCATCTAATTTCCGCGCCAGTGTCAACGTCATCTTTGACATCGAGGGATTGGAGGTCTCGGTAAAGTAGAATTGTACTGCCGAAAGCATAAAATATAACTTGACATTATGCTTATATCAGCTATACTGGAAACCAGCGCCGTCAGCTTTGACGTGCCATTGATTCTGCACGGACTCAGCGAAGCCCAGGTGGACGAATGCGTCGCCTTCCTACGTGGAAAAATGGTATCTATTAACAATTGACTTTTAAAATGGAGGTATACAGATGTTATTATCCGTAAACGAGGCGCGCCAACTCGCGTCTTCTTTTCTCGAACGCGGCGGTATACCAGATGCCGAAGCGGGAATCATCACGGATATTTTATTGGAAGCCGAACTCCGTGGACGTAAAACACATGGATTCATCCGTTTAGCAGCCATCAAAAATAGTTACGCGCGAAAAGAGAAACGTCCCATTACAATCGCCAAAGAATCTGGCCACTGGATGTTGATTGATGGCGGGGATAACCCTGGATATTTAGTGGCGCATTATGCCATGAATGCCGCGATTAGAAAAGCGAAGGCTTACGGTTCCAGTCTTGTCGGGGTTTACAATAGTTCTCACTGTGGTATGATGGGCTATTATGCGAACATGGCGCCGGAAGCAGATTGCATCGGCATCGTCGTAGCAGACTGTCTGCCACGCATCACCGCGTGGGGCGGGGTGGGGCCGATTCTCGGCACTAATCCGCTTGCCGTCGGCATCCCGACTAATAGCGTTCCAATCGTGTTGGATATGTCAACTGCGTCTATCACCAACGGTGACCTCCTCGTTGCAATGCGGGAGGGTAAATCCATAAAAGATGGTTTAGCCTTCGACTCTGAGGGCAATCCGACAACAGACCCATCACGGGCTTTGAAAGGTAGCGTGCTACCGTTTGGAGGACATAAAGGTTACGGGCTGGCATTGGTGATTCAAATCTTATCCGGCGCACTGGTCAACGCAGCCGTTATCCCACCCCCTGGAGTAAATTATGGATTGTTCTTGATAGTCATCGACCCTGAGATTTTCCTCCCTCTCGATGAATTTAAGCAGAAAGTCACAGACTTAATTGAGACAACAAAAAACACAAAGAAAATGTCGGGCGTCGTCGAGATTTTAGTGCCCGGCGAACGCGCCTTCAGAGAACGTGAGCAAAGAATGGAAAAAGGAATTGAATTTGAAGATGACTTAATTGAACAGTTACAGACTCCGTGATTGCTGGCACAATTTCCCTAAAAAAAGGAGAGGTTATAAAAATGAAAGTTACAATAGCAAGATTAACCTTAATATGCGTGAGCTTAATATTCATAAATATCAGTTCCGCCAAAATTGACCCCGGAACCATTGTCGGGTTGTGGTTATTTGATGAGGGCGCAGGAGATGTAGCCAGGGATTCTTCTAAGTATGGCAATGATGGAAACTTATTTAACAGTGCACTAAATGGGTCTCGGGGAAGTTTAGAAAGGCATTGGAATTTGATAACAAGGGCGCTTATGTCGATTGTGGTAATGACAAGAGCTTCGATTTGAACAGTTTTACCTTGGCGGCATGGGTATTTCCGACTTCTATTGACGCATCCACACATGAGATGATTATGGGAAAAGACTGGTCAGGGACGGAGAGGTCTTATTATCTCCTTAAAGTTCTTCATCAGCGACACTGTTTTTCAAAATGCCTACGCCTTCGAGTTCTACTTCCACGATATCTCCAGCCTTAATCCGTCCCGTGGTCCCTGGGGTGCCTGTGAAGATAGCGTCGCCGGGGAGCAGTGTGACGACCTGGGAGATGAAGCTCACAAGATGTGGCGCATCGAAGATAAGGTCGGCTGTACTCTGCGATTGTACCACCTCACCATTCAGGCGCGTTTGAAGTAATAGATTTCCGTAGTCTGCCTCAGTGTCAATCACAGGCCCCATTGGTGAAAACGTATCGGAAGACTTGGCTCGCCACCATTGTCGGTCATTGCGCTGCCATATCCGCGCGCTTACATCATTTCCACATGTCACGCCCAAAATGTAAGCCGGCGCTTCCTCTGGAGAAACGCGTTTTGCAGTCTTCTTGATAACTGCCACCATTTCGCCTTCATAATGCACTTCCCCCGACCCGCGGGGGATGATGATGGTACCCATCGGGTCTAAGACTGACGTTGGCACTTTGAAGAAAGGCTGTGGTTCTTCGGAAGGGTCCCCACCTCCCAAATGACTTTTGTAGTTACCCGCCAGAGCGAACATCTTCGTTGGGACGCATGGAGCCAACAGCATAACATCCTCTAAGGGATACTGAGTTCCCGTCTCCGAAAGGTCACCGAAAATATCTCCCTGTATTTCTCTAACTCTATTCCCATCTAAAATTCCATAGGATATCTGACTATCTTTCTTGTAGCGAATGAGTTTCATATCGAATTCCTCTCTTTTGCTTTAAGTTGATAATACGACTCTTTCAGTTATCGCCTTTTGCTTAACTGAACAAAAAAGTAGGTGTTCTAAGACGCCATCTCACGGGGTGAAGCTACCCTGGCGTCAAAAAACGCAAAAGTGTAGAGCCGTAAAATTCGTTAATAAAACTTCACATTTTTACTTTAGAAATTTTATCCTTTTATTTTTATAAATATTTTTCTAATTGCAATCCTAGCGAATATTT
>DTYX01000595.1 GCA_012961655.1 Candidatus Poribacteria bacterium | reverse complement strand
TGTTCAATATGTATGAACAGGAGGCGTTGTCATGTATAAAAAACGGTCTGGTAATGCCCGGCCTGGATTATACCCTGAAATGCTCACATACCTTTAACATGCTCGACGCTCGCGGAGTCATCAGCGTCACAGAACGTGTGGGATATATCGACCGAGTACGCTTGCTTTCGCGTCAATGCGCCCGCGCCTATATCAATCAGCGCGAAGAGATGGGCTATCCGATGCTCCGGAGTGCAGAGTGTCAACGCTCATCACGCAATACGCAATACGCCTCACCTGACACCCGACATTTGATGCCCAACGCAGTAAATTTATTATTCGAAATTGGCACGGAGGAAATTCCCGCTTCATACATTTTGCCTGCGCTTGAACAGTTGGAGAAATTGGCGTCCCATCATTTAACGGAAAATAGAATAGAATTTCAACAGACCCGCATTCTTGGCACTCCTCGACGGCTAACTCTGGCAATTAAAGATGTCGCCGTAATGCAATCCGACCGCAGCATCGAAGTTATCGGTCCGCCAAAACGCGTTGCCTACGATGAAAATGGCAATCCAACAAAAGCGGCGATGGGTTTCGCACGAAGTCAAGGGGTATCGGTTGATAGCCTAAGAATTGTTGAGACCGAACGCGGTGAATACGTCTGCGCGCAAAAATTGGAAAAAGGCCGTCCTACGATTGAAATATTGCAGGAGATACTCCCTTCGCTTATAACATCTTTGGATTTTCCCAAGATGATGCGTTGGTCCTGCTCTCGAGCGAAGCGAAGGGATAATCTCAGATTCGCTCGACCAATTCGATGGATAGTCGCGTTGCTCGGCGATGAGGTGGTCGATTTTCAACTGGATACCGTTCATTCCGACAGAAGGACTTATGGACATCGCTCTTTGAGCCCTGAACCAATAGTTCTTGAGAATGCCGATATTGAAAACTATATTCAAAAGCTACGCGAAGCTCATGTCATCGTCAACCATGAAGAACGCCGCAATGAAATCAGAAGGCAGATAAAACAGCTTTTAAAAGAAGCCAACTGCGATGATTTAATCGACGAAAAATTACTGCATGCTGTCACCTTTGTAGTCGAATATCCACAGGCAATCATGGGCAGTTTCAGCGAATCTCATCTATCCTTGCCCAAGGAAGTTCTTATCACATCTATGGAATACCACCAGATGTATTTCCCATGTTGGAAAAACGATTCAGAGTTGATGGCAAAATTCATCACGATTTCAAACGGCACGGATGGGAATATCGAAGGCGTAAGGCGCGGAAACGAACGCGTTTTGGCTTCGCGCTTTGATGACGCAGAGTTCTTTTACCGTGAAGACCAAAAATCATCCTTAGCTGAAAAGGTACAGAGACTTAAAAATGTAGTATTTCAGGTGAAATTGGGAAATCTCTATGAAAAATCCCGTCGAGTTGAAACTCTATCTGAATTTCTCGCTGGACAATTGGGCTTCGACCTTGCAACAACAAAAATGGCTTCCAGAGCCTCGCTGTTGTGCAAAGCCGACCTGACCACTCAGATGGTGATAGAGTTCCCCGATTTGCAAGGCATTATCGGCAGATATTATGCGGCAAACTCCGGTGAACCCGAAGAAGTTGCCATTGCCATCGAAGAACATTATCAGCCGTTCTCCGCCGAAGCCGAGTTGCCGAAAACTGACGCCGGCGCCATCGTCTCCATCGCTGACAAGCTAGATACCATCGTCGGTTATTTTGGCATCGGCGAAATTCCAAGCGGCTCGGAAGATCCTTATTCCCTGCGACGACAAGCTATCGGTATCGTGAGAATTCTGCTTGACAAAGGCTATCATCTTTCACTGGACGAGGCAGTTGATAGAGCCATCGAACTATACAAGGACAAAATTCCGTCTGAAACTAAAGCATCTGTGTTGGATTTCTTCAAAGCGAGAATAGATGCTACTATACGAAGTCAAGGTTATTCTTATGACGTTTCAGATGCCGTTTTATCAGTTGACGCTACGGATGTCGTCGATGCGATAGCGCGGGCAAGAACTTTAACTGAATTCAAACAACGGGACGATTTTGATGTTATATATCCGGCTTTTAACCGAGTTCTAAGGATAATTCCCGAAAGAAGCGGGAAATCCCCCCTTCGGAAGGCGAAAGGCGGAAGGCGAAAGGCGGAAGTAAAGAAAGAATTCCGAATTCCAAAGGGGGAAGATGTGAATGAACAACTCTTCGTCGATGACGCGGAAAAGCGACTTTATCATGAACTATCGCGGCTTGAGCCATCCTTGGCAAAATCGGCAGCGACGAGGAAATATAATGACCTGCTCGAACAACTCGCGACTCTCCAACCGACCATTGATAATTTCTTCGATGAAGTTTTAGTCATGACGGACGACCAGGCTTTGAGGAAAAATCGCTTGGCGTTGTTGAATCAATTGGCTGATAAGTTATATCTGGTCGCGGATTTTACTAAGCTGGTCATAAGATGAAGAATTCGGATTTCGGAATCCGGAATTAAGGAGAAAAAATATGAGACGTATGATTAAATTCACAATAATATTTCTATGTTTAACTTTTTTCATTGTCGGTTGTGGTAAGAGAGAAAACAAGAATCTGGTGAATGCCAAAAATCTGATAGCCGACGAGAAGTATCAAGAGGCCAAAAATGAGATCCAGATTGCTCTAAGCGCAGAAGCGAAAAATCCAGAAATTCTTTGCATCTCTGAAGTTCTGAAAGTCAAGGATAAGAAAAACGCAACTGATTGGCAAGCAGCAATAGAGAAGGTACTTGGATATATCGAGCCGCTTAATAAGGAAATCAGAGAGTTGGAGATTAAGGATATCGATGTAGGGTTGGATGACGACGAATTGGAACTTTTGGAAACTAAGATTCGTCAACGAAATTCAGGTATGGGCTTTTTAGCAAGGTCAATTGCTGACGCCAGCCAAAAAGGCGAGTCATGGGTGAATCAGTTAATGAATAATTCTACCGACTTGCTTGTTGCCACAATGTTGGAAGCCTCAAAGAGCTTTGAACCCGACAGTAGAGAAAGCGCCGAAAAGATAATTTTAAAGATGGGAACGGAGCTAGTGCTCGCCCCGTTGATAGCCGAATTAAAAAACCCGGATGCGGACATCAGAAGTCAAGCAGTTTTGTTTTTGGGCAAACTACAAAAAGCAATGCCCGACTTTGCCTTGGCGCAAAGCGAAAAAGCCATTGCCGCAATATCTGAATTGCTCAAAAATAAATCGGAAGATCTTTCTGTCATATATAATGCTGTTGTCGCTCTGGAAATGATAGGCGGAGAAGAGATTATTGAGCCGCTGATTCTCGCCCTTAAAACCAATGTCGCTCAGGCGCGCATGCATGCCGCAATATTACTGGTGAAATTAAAGGCTCAAGCCGCAATTCCCAGCTTAATAACATTACTGGCTGACGATAACAGCTATGTGCAGACAACAGCCATAAACGTTTTAACATCCTATGGACAGCCGGCCGTCGAACCACTCCTTGAGGTTCTCAGACAAGGCGGGCGAAATATTATACCCGATGAACCCAGCGATATCATTAAGGAAGATGCTTATATCGCCAATGCATACATCGACGAAGATAAATTAAAAGCGCGGCGTATCAGTGTGCAAAAGGCGGCAATCACGGCTCTAGGCAAAATCAAAGCGGGAGCCGCAATTGAGCCGCTGATTAATTTGCTGGATAACGATGATTTGAAGGCAAGCGCGGTTACTGCATTAACGACAATGGGCAGTGTAGCCGTCGATGCTTTGATAAATACTATTGAGGGTAAATCGTCTCCGTACAAAGCAACGGATGACTTCGTCTTAGCGGAGGAATTGAGAATTCAAGCAGCTTCGATTCTCGGCGCCATTAATGACTTACGCGCTGTCGAGACTTTGCTTTCAGCTTTAGATGACGCCAATAAAGACGTCCGTGCAAATGCCGCCGAAGCGCTAGGCAAAATGAAGGCGAGAGGCGGTCCCGACCTCAAAGTAGTCAAAGCATTAGCGCAAATTATTACCAAGGAGATGGATGATAAAACGAGGTATAATGCGGTTGTCGCTTTGGGCGATATCGCCCAGTATGAAGCGAGAGCGGCGAAGGAACTTATCAAAATCGCCAGTGATACTTATGAGCGTGAAAGTCTACGCCAAGCCGCAATCACGGCATTGGCCGCCATCAAACCGCAGGAAGCGGTAGATACGATGATTCAAATTATGCTTAGTGATGATGAAAGCGATGTCGTTCGCAAAGGCGCGGTGACGGTTTTGGGTGAGATTAAGCCAGCAAAAGCTATGCCGCCGATGTTGTGGATTCTGGCAAGATTATACGATGAGCCGAAAGATTTCCTTAGACAACTCAAACGAGAATATAAAACACCCCAGAACTTAAATGCGGCGATTGAAAAACTCGGGGTCGATTGGCATCCAGATTATAAAAATTTAATCGAAGTTAAGCCAATCCCAAGTTTGGTAAGAAGCGAAATTGCAGTTGCATTTGGCAAGATAAAGAATACAATACAGGGATATGACGTAGTCGAACCACTGATTAAAGCCCTCAAAGATGACCAACGCGCCGTTGTCCGACAAAAAGCAGCTTGGTCGCTTGGCGAAATTGTCAACCCGCAGGATAAAATTATTCCCGCGTTAATAGACGCGCTCAGGGATGATGACCTCGGCATCGTTCGCAGCGAAGCGGCAACAGCGCTTGGCAAGATTAAAGGTAAAAAGGTTATCGATGCCTTAGTCGATGCGATGAAAAAGGACAAATACGAAACCGCCAGAAAAAACGCCGCCGTTGCTTTGGATGAAGTCGTATTTGAAGAGGCTGCGTCGGGATTGGTAGATGCCCTCGAAGACCAAGCGGGTAAAGAGGAAGAGAAGAGGGAAACTGAAGCTGTTCTGGATGCGGTTGTCGCATCTTTAATAAAAGAGGGTGATGCCGTAGCGAATAAACCTATGGTCA
This sequence comes from Candidatus Poribacteria bacterium, assembly GCA_012961655.1. Classification (GTDB taxonomy): domain Bacteria; phylum Poribacteria; class WGA-4E; order DTYX01; family DTYX01; genus DTYX01. The sequence continues at coordinate 238 of DTYX01000595.1, read as the reverse complement.
GCGAAACTCTGCTTCCCGCGCTGAAATCTGCAGATGAAACCGTCCGCAAACGTGCGGCTCATGCTTTCGGGAGCATTGCAGAACCATCAAGAGTGGATGAAATGATAGCCGCTTTGGAAGATGAAAGCGTCATCGTTAGGGAGCGCGCGGCGGCGCTGATGGGAAATTTCAAGAGGCGGAAAGCTGTAGACTCCTTGATTAAAGTGCTCAACGATAAAAGGGAGTGGAAATCAGTTCG
>DTYX01000594.1 GCA_012961655.1 Candidatus Poribacteria bacterium | reverse complement strand
GCACGCTTGAAAGCGGCAGCCCCCCTGTTTCTTCATTGTCACTTTCCACTTTTCTTGGTGGCTCGTCTGCGAATTCGATTGAGGATTCCATCCTCCCGGTGGAGCTTTCTAATGACATTTGGCAAACAAGTCATATTAAGCCGGGGACAGAATTTGTCGTAATCGCGGGGGCTGGCAAAATCACCCTATCTTCACAAGATGCATTTTAAGTCAGCGATACTATCTCAGGGCTTGGCAATGATGACCGCGTAGCGTAGCGAATCTCTTCCGACGTTGCGAATGCCATGCAGAACACTACCTTCCACTTGGATTGCTTCTCCCGTTGTCAAGCGATGTGTCTCCTCACCTACTTCCGCTTCCGCTTCTCCGTTTAACACAAAGAAGATTTCTTGCCCTTCGTGTTCGTGTGGGGCATGCGCTCTCATACCCACATCAACCTCCGATATGTGAAGATGCAATCGTTCTGGGTCAGCCCCAGGGGCGAAAATAAAACGTTCGATGCCTTTAATATCTGTCCTAATTTCTGCCTTCATAATAACCTCCGAACAGTAACAGTTGATTTACAAAATTATTTTGATTAACAATACTAAACTACCTAATCCGAAGCAGTAATATGAAAAAACAACAAATCGTCCACGATTCAGAATTGCCAATAACCCCCTGAGCGCTATATAACCTGTGATAGACGCGGTCAATGTACCAATAATTATCGATATTGGGGCGAGTGCTACTTCGTGAATATCTTTCAAGTCAAACGCCAATGCGCCCAAGATGGCGGGAATTGAAAGCAAAAAGGAATATTGAGCGGCTGTTTGGGGTGATACACCTGTCGCTAATCCGATGGAAATGGTCGAACCTGAACGTGAAATTCCTGGCATTATCGCAATGGCTTGAGCAATTCCCATCCGTGTAGCATCCCAACTGTTCAATGCTTGTCGTGAATTTGGTTTCTTTTTTGCTACTCTGGATAGTTGAAGCAACAATCCCGTTACGATTAACATGAACGCGACAATAGTTGGGCTGGCAAATGCAGATTCAATGGTATCTTTCAGCAATACGCCGATTAATCCTGCGGGAATGGAGCCCAGGATGATAAACCACGCAAATCGCAATTCAGCATTTTCAGAAAACGCCTGAAACGGCGAGCGGTAAAATTTACGGTCGCAGAGTATCCTTACGCAACCCTTCATTATTTCCCAAATTAGTCTAAAATAAACCAGGCAAATTGCTCCTAGTGTGCCGACATGAACCATTATATCGAAGAAAAGCTGAGGCTCCTTCATGCCCATAAAATACTGCATCAAAACGAGATGTCCTGAACTACTAACCGGTAGAAATTCCGTTAAGCCTTGTAAAAGCCCCAGTACGAAAACAGTAAAAATCTCAGGTAAATTATTCATTTAAAATCCTATCATAAAAGCGCTGAGTCCCATTTTCTTCAGTCTCCAAGTGCCGTAATGCCATCGAAAATCTGAATTAAAATGTTGAAAAATGTTGAAAAATGTAGTATAATATATGAAAACCATGAAACTTTTGGAGTCATTGATGAGTGAAGAAAAATTCACGACAAAACAAGCTGCTGAATTTTTAGGT
>DTYX01000593.1 GCA_012961655.1 Candidatus Poribacteria bacterium | reverse complement strand
TGAGCCGTCTTGATAGAATCTATGAGCAAATAGGATGCGTGAAGAGTGAATATGAGTTCTCTTGAAATCAAATTAGTCAATCGAAGAGATTCTATTTGAGCAAAATGGGAATGGATGATATAATCTCAGCCTGTTTTCATATAGAAGGTTACTATGATGGAACTTTAAACTTTGATGAAATGGAGGAATATTTGGATGATCTAAACTTGTATATCCAGAAGATTGAAGAATTGGAAGGGGTTTCGCAATGACAAGATCTGAGCTCTCAGATGTTATGCGAATATGTGCCCCTCCGCAACGAAATGTTCATCTCACAATCGACCCAAAACACATCGCCATCGGTTATAACATGAGTTACGAAAAAAAAAAATCGCTGCAATATTATTAACGCCCTAACTTTTGATGTAGAAGATTGGTATCAATCGACTGTCGATATAAATGCCCCAATCAGAGATGTCGTTCTCAAGCAGACTGAGAAAGTTCTGGAAATTCTAAGCGAAGCGAAAGTGCACGCAACTTTTTTTGTACTCGGGCTTGTGGCGGAAAAATTTTCCCATTTGATAGAACGCACAGCAGCGGAAGGTCATGAAATTGCGACCCACGGTTACAAGCACCAATTGATATTTACTCAGACTCCTTCAGAATTTGCCTCCGATTTGAAACGTTCCATCGTGTTACTGGAAGATATCACAGGTCGGCGAGTAATTGGTCACCGAGCGCCAGATTTTTCGATTACTGAGAAATCCCTCTGGGCGCTTGATATTTTGTGTGAACAGGGGATTATCTACGATTCCAGCATCTTTCCGATTAAGCATCGACGCTACGGTATCAATCATTGTCGGAGAGGAATTCACTATATAACCTCGCCAGCGCCAGAAACCCGTCTCCTTGTAGGAAAGGGTTTTGAAAGGGAAAATCCTCGGTTTTCCCTTCAAAACGGGTTTCTGAATACGCTTATCGAATTTCCACTTTCAACTATTTCACTATTCGGGGTGAACTTTCCCGTTTGCGGCGGTGGTTATCTGCGTTTGATGCCGTACATAGCGACTCGTGCGGCAATAAAAAAATTGTCTTCTGAGGGAATGCCAACGATGATTTACATGCACCCGTATGAATTTGATTCACAAGATTTACCGACCCCGATAGGTAATGCTAAGAATCTGAGACTAAAATTTTTGCGGTTTAATCAGAATTTGAACCGAAACAGGTCGGAAATGAAATTGCGCAAATTGCTTAATGATTTCAAATTCGTGCCTATCAAAGATGTGTTGAGGTGTCTACGAGTGAACTAAAATCTCACCAGTTTAATATTCACGTTTCACGAGAGGAGGTATAATAAAATCAGATTACTAACTGAATTGTCCAAATTTCTGTTCACCGAGGCGGGCTTTTTGGGATTGATAAGCATCGCCAGTTTGATTGTTATAGGTTTTTTATACTACAAAAAGAAACAAATTCCTGGCTTCGAGATTGAAGTAATTCAAGATGATACATGGTTTGTCAACCGCGATGATAATCATCGAATTGCGATGGTCGTTTCACTGAACCTGACGAACACGACAGGCAATCGAGTTCAGATTAGCAGATGTAAGTTGAGCGGTTATTCCCCCAAAGAAAATCCTGTCCCAATCTCTCTACAACATCTTGATAAAACTATCCCACTAAATTTTCCGACCCATGATTTATACTATGCTGGTATGCAGTACAATGTTAATCCAAATTCCACGCAGCAGATTTGGGCATACTATGAATCCAGAAGCGTGACGATGACCAACTTGATTCAAACGCCTTTAGTAATCAAAGATGCTAATAATAGAAGAAAATCTGTGCAAGCGCGGATTCCTCGTCATGAGGAGCAAATTAAGATTCATCGGGAAGCGGCAAGCTTATGGTAACTACGGTTCGCTCATTTCTCAATCGGAATTTTAAAGTTATCGCAAGGAAGGGATGGAATGGAAGGAATTAAGTTTCCTCCCCCCATATGTATCAACTTATACCACTATTCCAGATGTAGCGTAGTTTCTCCCCCTTCTTCCCCCTTATACCGATGTAGGTTTGTAATTTCCCATTTTTGATGAAGTGATTGGTGAGAAAATTGACTATTTACTATTTTAAATTGCCTTTCAATTGTCAATTGAAAACAGTTCTTGCTAAAAATGTTAGATGGGAAACATCAATCCTAAACTAGTATTAATAAAGGGGGTTGTTTAAGGGGAACTTGCCTCTTCCATCCTTTCCATCTATTCCCCGCGAAAAAAATAATTCCCTTTTCAATTTCAGAAATCAACTCACTGAGTTTAAAGGAGGATTTCCATGATTAACGTAATAGTTGATGGCGCATGTGGACGCATGGGACGCATGATTATAAATGGAATAGAACAAGCTGAAGCCATGCAGTTGGTTGGTGCGATAGAAGCATCTAATCATCCTCACTTAGGGCAAGATGTCGGCGAAATTGCTGGAGTTGGTCGTCTAGGAGTATCGGTCACCAGCGATTTACCAGCTATTATTGACAAATGTGATGTCGTTATAGAATTTACTTCTCCCGAAGCGACCCTGGAACATCTTCAAAATGTCGTCGATGCTGACAAGGCTATGGTTATTGCTACGACTGGATATACAGATGAACAGATGAGACGGATTCAAGAATTAGCCCCGAAAATCCGGTGCGTGATGTCTCCCAATTATAGCGTTGGCATCAATTTGTTGTTGAAGGTAGTACAGGATGTTGCAAAAGTGCTTGGCGATGATTTCGACGTAGAGGTGATAGAAGCGCATCACAACATGAAGAGAGACTCTCCCAGCGGCACCGCGCTACGGATTGCTGAAGTCATCGCCGAAAGTTTAAATCGGAACCTTGATGAAGTCGGAGTATATGGCAGACACGGAATGGTGGGCGAGCGTCTTCGTCAGGAAATTGGCGTTCACGCCATCAGAGGAGGCGATATCGTCGGTGACCATACAGTGCTCTTCGCCGGTATCGGAGAGCGGCTTGAAATCACCCACCGCGCCCAAAGTCGAGAAACCTTCGCCCGCGGCGCGCTCCGAGCCGCAAGATGGGTGGTCAACGCGCCCAGAGGATTGCATGATATTGACAAAGTTTTGTTTGGAGGAAACAACAGCGCCGAATCCAACTGATGTATGCTTTTTCAGTCCGAATTGAATAATGTTTCAGACGGATAACTCAGTCGTTGGGCGGCATGCTCAAGCAACAAAAACAGCCTATTGACACCATTGGACATCCTGGCAGATGAAGTCTTCATCGTGCTCGACGGAGAAATGAGCATCGAGTTCCGTGACGGCAGAGTCAACCTGCGAGTGGGAGAAATGCTCGTAATGCCAAAAGGGGTGGAACACAAACTATTTGCCCAAAACGGATGCAAAATCATGCTTGTTGAGTCCGCAGGTACGATTAACACTGGCGACGCGGGCGGTAATCTCACCGCCGAAGACAACGTTTGGATATAACCCGCAGCTAACTATACATCAGTTTACACATAACGTTATCCTGACGGCGGCGAACGATTTCCCGCCATTTGCGGGTGGTTTTTCGTTTTCGGATGGTGTTGTAAAGTCCATCGATTTGTCCTCCACTGTTTGGCAAACTGTGTGATGATGATAAGACCGCCCAACGGCTGACATAATAAACTCAAGCGTTAAAGACTTTCTGCCACAATGAATCCACTTTGCAGACAACTAACTTCACTAATTCATCTTCTTGCACGTCAAACAGCAGTTGCAAAACTTCATCCGGCCGTCCTTTGCCTGCGTTGCTATCCTTCAGATTCATTTCCAGAACTATCGTTTCTGGTTTCTCATCAATAATCTGAATCTCTTCGACCAATGGTCTGATGTTGATTTTCTCACCTTTCTTATTGTGTTTTCTACGCTCGAACCATATCTCATGGTTATCTATAAATTGTAGAATCTTCGCTTGGCACTCTTCCCTACCGCCTGCGAACGCTCGTGGCACTGAAACTCGATAGATGGATTGGATGATTTGATTTGACAGATGAGGCGTTTTCAGCGGTATTTCATAAGATTCCAGTATTCTCAAACTTTTAGGCAAAGTGTCATTTAACCGCTGCATCAATTCCCGTGGGTCAATTTTCGCATGCAATTCAATATCTACGAATTCCGCGTAGCTTTCGACGCCCACTGACGACGGTTGGCTGAAGGATATCTTCGGATGAGGTGTGAAACCTTGGCTAAAGGCAACGGGGAGTTCCGCCCGTCGAAGAGCGCGAATCAGAGCATTATTTAATTCTCGATGGCTGATGAAACGCGCTTCGCCCTCTTTCGATAAGCGGATTCTAATCTTTTGAACGGGAGTCGGTTCGGACTTCCGCTCTGGAATTGCGAGATGTTTATCATCCGCTTTGATTCCCTCTCGGACGGCTTTTTTCATGTTGATGCAAAGATGCTTATCAGCTAAAATCACACCGCACAAAGAACATCCCCGACGACGGCAATCAAGCGTAATATCACCTGTTAGAGATTTGTTCCATTCCTCAATGAGGAATCGTTTTTCGACTAGTGGGCTGATATGGTCCCATGGCAGGATTTCATTTAGAGCGCGCTCGTGCAGATATGAGTGGGGCAGATATTCTTGTCTGCTATCGCAGGCTAGGAAGCCTGCGCCACGTGAAAATTCCTCGAAGGCATCCATCCACGCCTGGAAATTGAGTTGTTCAGTCCAGCCATCAAATCGGCATCCGCGTCTGTATGCCGACAACAGGACTTTGCATAATCGTCGGTCGCCGCGAGCGAATATGCCTTCCAGAAAAGTGCTGGGCGCGTCGTGCGTGCTGAGTTTGATACCTCGGCCGCGAACATATTTTTTCAGCAGGGCGCGTTTCTCTTCAATCTCTTCAATAGAAATCTGCCGCCCCCACTGGAACGGAGTATGTGGTTTGGGCACGAAAGTGGACACTCCGACATTTATACTGGGGCGTTTTCGATGCTTGCGTCCGCGCGCCATTGCTTGTTTGACGAGATATCCGATTGCCGCGATATCATCATCCGTCTCAGTTGGCAAACCGACCATAAAGTACAATTTTATCAAATTCCATCCTCTGGCAAAAACATCCTCTACTTTGTTGAGGAAATCTTCGTTTGAAATCGGTTTGTTGATGACCTGCCGCAACCGTTCTGTGCCCGCTTCGGGGGCGAAAGTCAAGCCTGTTTTCTTGACGCTTTGCACCATTGCCGCCAAATCGATATCGAACGAATCTATCCGCGTCGATGGAAACGAAATTGCCACATGATGAGGCGTTGCAACATCTACGGATTGTTTGACGAGATTATGAATGGCGCTGTAGTCACAGGTGGAAAGCGATAACAATCCAGCTTCGTCGTCACCTGTCTGAGCAATGCTCTGTTCCAGTAATTCCTTGAGTTTCCCCAACGAACGCTCGCGCACGGGACGATAAATCATCCCAGCTTGACAAAAGCGGCATCCCTGCGTACACCCACGCAGCACTTCCAGTCTGATGCGGTCATGGACGGCGGGCATGAACGGCACGACATTCTTCGTCGGGAAAACTGCTTCATCCAGATCCGCGACGACGCGTTTTTTAATCAAAACATCATCGCCCGCGCCTTTCAGAACGACTGTTCCATCGGCGAGCGTTGTCGTCTCATAAAAACTTGGCACGTATACGCCTTCAATTTCCGAAAGCGCTTCCAACTTTTTGAGGCGCGCATCAGACCTTGTCGCTCTCAATGCTTCAACCATCTCTATGACAGCATCTTCGCCTTCGCCTATCAGAAAGGTGTCGATAAATTCCGCTAACGGTTCAGGATTGAAAGCGCATGGACCACCGGCAATGATTATCGGGTGTTCATCTGTCCTCTCAGAAGCTAACAGTGGAATTCCCGCCAAATCCAGCATGTTCAGGATGTTCGTATAGGTCAGTTCATATTGCAGCGAAAAACCTATCACATCGAATTCACCCAGCGGTGTCGTGGTCTCGTGACTGAACAACGGAATATTATGCCGTCTCATCTCCGCTTCCATATCTATCCACGGAGCGAAAACCCGCTCTGCCTGGACGCCCTTCTGACGATTCAGGATTTCATACAGAATCGACAGTCCAAGATGCGACATGCCAATCTCATAAGTGTCAGGAAAAGCTAAAGCGATTCTGAAATCTATGGAAGATCCGTTCTTGACGATGCTGTTCAATTCGCCGCTTATGTAACGCGTTGGCTTTGAAACTCTCGGTAAAATTTTTGTGTTGATATGTTTTCTAAGGTTATTCATATTCGTCGTCTGTTAATATACCCTTCCACGGAATATTTTATCCGTTAATTATTCGGTTCAGTCAATTCTTTTTTACGAGTTCAGTATATTTTCACAAATCGCCGATATGCTTCATCCCAGGCATCCTGTTCCTGCGGGTGGTATTCTACGAGGTCAAACGATTGCCTAATCATTTTGCGTCCTTCGGCGATAGAAGGCAAGCAGCCCAAAGCAATCGCCTGCACCATGATATTGCCGATGGCGGTAGCTTCGACGGGACCTGCTATCACTGGCACATTTGTGGCGTTGGCGGTGAACTGGCAGAGGAGCGTGTTTTGCGTTCCGCCGCCGACGATATGTAGCTTTTTGATTGGACCGCGAATCTGGCTTATCATTTCAAGGACAGCGCGATATTTCAGCGCCAAACTTTCAAGAGCGCAACGGATAATTTCACCCTTTGTCTCAGGCGGAGATTGTCCGGTTTGTTCGCAAAATTCGACGATTGCAACAGGCATATCCGGGGGATTCAAGAATGAACTGTGGTCTGGGTCTACGAAAGCGATAAATGGCTTCGCTTCTTCCGCAAGATTCACGAGTTGCTGATATGAGAGCGATTGTCCAGCCTTTTCCCATACTCGCCGACATTCTTGTACCAGCCACAATCCCGCCACGTTCCGCAAAAAACGATACGTGCCGCCGACGCCGCCTTCGTTGGTGAAATTAAATTGCAGGGATTGTTCATCTATTATCGGCTCTTGGACTTCGATTCCGATTAACGACCAGGTGCCAGAACTGAGATACGCCCAATCATCCCCCTCTGCTGGAACTGCCGCGACCGCCGAGCCAGTATCATGACAGGCGGGCGCGACGACGTTGACTCGCCCCAGCCCGACCTCTTCGGCAATATGCGGCGATAACTTGCTTAGGACGGTTGCGGGCGGGACAATCTCCGGCATTATCTCAGTTGGGATGCCAAGTTTCTCTAAGATTGACGTAGCCCAATTTCCCAAGCGGGGGTTATAACACTGGGATGTCGTCGCCTCGGTGAATTCCGCACGTTTAACGCCGGTCAGGAAATAGTTGAACAGGTCTGGCATCATGAGCAATGTATCAGCGACTTTTAGGAGTGGAGATTTATTTAGGACCATAGAAAACAATTGATATAAAGTATTGAGTTGCATGAATTGGATGCCGGTCTGATGGTAAACTTCCTGACGCGGGACAATTTTAAAAACCTCTTCCATTATGCCATCGGTTCTTTTGTCTCTGTAATGAACGGGATTGCTCAACAACGCGCCATCCTCGCCCAAAAGTCCAAAATCGACGCCCCAAGTATCGACGCCGATGCCGCTGAGTTCTCGACCATGCTTATGAACATACAAAGACATCGCTTGCCGCATCTCATCGAACAATCGGAGCACATCCCAATACAGCGTCCCTAAAACTGCAACTGGACCATTGGTGAATCGGTGAATCTCTTCAAGGACAAGCCGGTCGTTCTCTAAAATCCCAAGGACAGCCCGGCCGCTCGATGCCCCGAGGTCAAAAGCTAAAAATTTTTCTCGCATTTGAAAACTCCTTAGCAAAAAAGTTAAGATGGCAGCGGCAGGTTAGAAACCTGCCC
>DTYX01000592.1 GCA_012961655.1 Candidatus Poribacteria bacterium | reverse complement strand
CCTTCTGAGTTCCCTCTTTACTAAAGGGAGATGGGGAGGATTTCGCGTTTTTTCGCGTCTTTCGTGGCCACCTTTCAATTCATGTCTCATTTTCTCGTTTTCCCGTTTTCTATCCTTTTTAATTTTGCCCCATGTAGAAGATAGCTTTCCTGTAATTTTGGGCGCCAATGCTGAGCCCCTTGGATTACCAAGCCGACTCTCATAAGCGCCGATATCGCAATTGGAAAAGGGCGGATTCGGCCTTGGTTTACCATCTTTATCGAAAGGTGGCGCGCCAACATTGGTCCCTGCACCGATACATGGACTGGTAGGGCGCAGATGATAGTCGCCTTCCTTGAGGGATAGAAATTTAGGAACCGCGTCTATATTACCTTCTCCCTCGTATCCTCCCTGTACATTAGAATAAGTGATAGAAATCGAAGATGCGTCCAAATGCACTTCCTCTCCTACATTCCATAAAATAGTATTAATCACTGTCGGGGAAGCAAAACGTCCAACGGCAATTCCAGCGCTAGTGCGAGCGAAATTCCGAACGATAGTATTGTTAGCAATAATTGGATAGGAGGAATCAAAACAGAAAATTCCACCGCCGTTACCGGCGGAATTTTTTGCGATAATATTGTTGATGATAGTCGGAGAGGCATAATGATAGCATTCAACTCCACCGCCGGTTCCGGTACCAATCCTTCCTCTGTTTCCGATGATAGTATTGTTTTGTATAATTGGGTCAGAATAGTCGGAACAGGAGATTCCGCCTCCATGTGAATCGGTGATATTCGACATGATGTCGTTATCTGTTATCATAGGGGAGGAACGGAAGCAATAAATACCGCCTCCGAGGAAAGCGAAATTTTCACGGATGGTATTGTTTTGTATTATCGGATTAGAGGATTCAAAACAGCAGATGCCGCCGCCGCCGTAGAGAACAGAATTATTAATTATGATGTTATCGATAATGGTCGGGGAAGAGGAGGCGCACAAGATTCCGCCGCCGCTATCTTGTGGCCATGCACCATCAACGTAGCCGTTACGAATTGTAAATCCCTTTACCACAGAACTGCTATCCTCGTCGTGATGGAAATAGAACCCCCTTCCGCTACTCTCACAGTCGATTATGCAGTTTTCAGGCCCATTCTCAGAACGAACTGTTATAGCTTTTCCCAGAAATTCCAGATTTTTGTTCCCGTCACCCGTATATATTCCATCGGCTACCACTACTTCATCGCCATCTGAAGCGGCATCGATTGCCGATTGGATAGTATCGTACTCGGATGGCACATGAAGTATTTTCCCCTCTGAAACACTCGCAAAACAAAGAGTTCCCATCGCCACAATAAAACACCAAAGAAGGCGAAGTTCACCTGAACAGAGTCTTGAGAATCGAAACCTTCGTATTGAATTCATTTTATCTTCCTTTTCCTAATTTGATAAAATCAGGACTATTCTTCTATCACGATGTATTTGCAACTATTTGTGCTAAATCCTCCCCCTGCCAATCCTACCACAATAAATTGAAGCTTATATACTCCACAAAAACTAAAATATGAAAATTAACCTGCTGCTTCCATTTTCCTACTTGACAGTGAAGAAGCAGTTTCAGCAATTAACGAGGTCGGTATTTTGACAATCGGCTCGCCAGGATAAACATATTTATGAAGAGGTGGTTCTTCTGTCAGCGTAGAGTAATCTTCAGTTTCTCTTCTCTTCATCTCCTTCTCCGCCAACTTAAGAATGTGATCGGCGGCTATCTGTTGCGTTTTTCGGAAGGGGCCAAAGAGTTCCACATATTCTTTCTCCATATCCAGCATTAAATTTCTAACCTTCGCATTCGGCGCATATTCTGCCGCCACTTTGGCAAAAGGAATAGTATTTCTGATTTCACTTTTAAAATATTTTAATTTAGCCTCATTTAAGTAAGGATTTTTTGAGTTCAGGCAATGTCTGTAACCATTCAAGTGAATTTTTAGAGAACGCATCATGGAAGGACCATGGTTTTCATACAATTTTCGATACGTATCGAAAACAATCTTTAGACGCTCTTCATGAGTGAAGTGTAGGGCATCCATGTTATTTCCCAACAGATGTCCCTCTTTAGGGTCGAATGGTCGTATTCTGCCTTCTCCTTTCAAGCGTTCATATAACGCAGTTCCAGGGCCGGCGGATAAAACAGCTAATTGCGCGGTACAAGGGCCGAGCGCGACGAGTTGTTCGACATCATCATCAATATTGTCCGGAGTTTGACAATCGTCTCCAACAATCCAGGACAACTGTATCTCTATGCCATGCTCTTTAAGCGTATGAATTAAATCTGGAATATCAATATCCTCTTTTTTGATATCGTAGGAATAAAACGACTCAATTCCAATCCAGATCTGCCCGACACCGTTCAATAGCAGTTCATCCGGTTCCCATGCTCCCGTAGCCAGAACCGTGCCGAAGGCAAGATAGTTCATCCTGGACAAACCGTAACGGTCATCATTTCGGATTAGTTCTCCCAGCTCATTTACTTTATCTTTACGAATAAGAAGGTTTTCATCCATCAAATAAGCCTGGCTGAAGTCATGGAAGCTATCGTAATACCATCTCATGCTCTCATAAATTTCGGCGGGTGTCATCACTTCTATGACTCTTCCTTCAGCATAGGCGGATGTAGCGCAAAATTCACATTTACCTTCACATCCTAAAGCGGAGAGGATATATCCCACTCTGGTGCTCACGGATAGCCACGGTATGCTTATCACCTCTGGGGGCAGATGGCAAATTTTCGGTCTGGATATATCGTCGCCGAGCAAGAGACGCATAAATTGCACACCCTCGCCTCGGCAAATATAATCAACATTATCTCGTATATATTCTGTCCCCGGTTCATTCAGCGCTAACGTTCCATATCCCCCCAAAACAATCTTCGACTCCGGCGAGACATCGCGGATAAGTTCTACCATTTCAGCTACAGTATATAAATCCAGACATTTGAAGGTAATTCCCACATAATCGTAGTTATCCGACTTAAGTTCCGCGATAAATTCCTCTTTTGTCGGCCACTCCAAAACTACCGAAGGAACATTGATATTTTGAGCGAGAAAGTGCAGTGGGAAATAAGGGATATGTGCGGTAATGCTGAATAGGTCTTGGTTTGCCACGAACCTATAAGACACATCATCTGCGGATAAAAATTGCCCCAGCAGAACCGGTATCGGTTTACAACAGGTTGTAAATAAGACTTTCATAACACTCCTCCCTTTTTCACTTAGTCCAACAAACCTTTGGACTTTCCTAAAAACGGAAACTATCAGATTGTGCTGTCATTTGCCCGTTGCAGCCTGAAGAGTTTCTTCAGATTCGGGAGAATTCAACTGCTGATGTATAAACTGAGTGAAGTCCCTAACACGAATATCCTGAACGCCTTGTTCGGCCAACTCCCCTAAATATTTGGCAAACGGTATGGAGCGTCCATAATGTTCTTCAATAGCTGTTCCTAAAGCTACGGCATCTATCGATTCAAATTCCAAATCAGCAAGTAAGTAAGTATCGGCAGTAATTTCTCCTGAGAATTCCCAATCGCCAGTCAAATCATCTAGAATATTAATTATATCGGATAAAACTTTCTCTTCGCTTATTTTATTATCATTCATCATTATATCCTTCCACTCCTTGATACTACAACGAGACAATGATTTCTGATGCCGTTGGGTGATGAAATGTGTTGCGTAACACTTTAATTTGACTTCTCAAATCAACTTGAGTAAAATCTCGTTGTAGGAATTATAGTTCTTTACGTGATGCGTGATACATGATGCGTAAATTCCTATTTATCACTCTTCACGTTTCACGAAAGCCTATGGCAACATCATCAGATTGCTTTTGAAACCAAGAAAGCACCCAAGTTTTAAACAAAATCCACTGATATTGAAATTGATAGAACAGAGGCGCTCGTCTCGAGGTGATTACACCTTTGTCTGGTATGTACAACAGAATGTTCTCTTTAAGTTTATTAACAACTGTATCAAACGTTTCTGCTCTATCAACAAGATTCAAATCTATACAACTGGAAATTTCTACTTCTGTAAGATTTGAGCAAGCAATTACATTTCTAGCGGGCCGAAAGCCAGCGAATGCGCCAGCTTGAGGCTGAGCGAAGCGAACAGGATTACAGATAGACTTGACCCAATTGCTTCCCGTCTCGGCGACGTATCGCTTGGCAAGAGCACTGCTGTCAAAAAAATAGATTGGCATTATAACTGCTCCTCACGTTCGGAAATTATCAATTCGGATAAAGGACCTGCT
>DTYX01000591.1 GCA_012961655.1 Candidatus Poribacteria bacterium | reverse complement strand
CGTCAACGCCAAGATTAAAAAATCCTGGCGGCGTTTTGGGGCATCGGGAGTAAATTCTGCCAAAAGTTTCTCTTTACCTTCAGCATCTATCAAACGGACGCTGAATTTAGATGTAATCCCGCGCAGAAGAACATAAAAATATAAGTTCCGTAGAGATTTCCGCGGAAGAATCAAAGGTCTTGAATATTTCTGGTTAACCCCAGCAAAGATATTTTTTATTTCCACCTCAACTTTTCCATTGAATTCCTCCCCATCGTTTTCCAGACGCAATCGTAGCGGCATCCATGTGTTACGTTTGTAATAGGGAGGATTAAACCCAAAGTGAATCTGGCTGATATTTATGGCGCCCATCGCCTGATTAATTTCCCAGATAACAAGTAATCCGATTAATGCAAATTGCAACATCCAGTATGACTTTTTCATTTTTAAGAGACCTTGACGCGAAGTTAAGCATATTGTATCATAATTAAAAACAGATTCAAAAGGAAAATTCTAATAAGGGCAAAAGGGCTGCTGTAGAGCGATCTGATAGATTGCCTTACATTGATTTTGCTCAATTCTTAGTAGTATTGCCCTTTAGCCATTTAGCTCTTGATCCTTGTTCCTTATTCAATTCTGTATAAAAATTCGCTATCAAGAAAAGGAAGGAAAGAAGGATATGATTATTGACGGACATTCACATCTGTTTCAAGCAAGATGGCCCTGCGATAATCTTCCTCAGAATGTCGATGTCCTTGGTGAAGTAGATTGGCAATCCCTTGTCGCCGGACTTAGTGAAATCGGCGTGGAGAAAGTGGTGACGTTAGCCCAGGAGATGACGCGAGTTTGGGATGCGTGGTTAGGGTCGAATAAACTGGCAGCCGACCTGCAGCGAAAATGTCCCGAACAGATTCTTGGGGTGGCTGGGGCAGAGGCATTGGACAAGCAGGATAAATTCAACGCTGCGCGTTTGAAGGAGGTTGAGACATCAGTCAGGGAACATAGATTGAGAGGGTTGTTGTTGACACCGCCGTATGGACACTATTTTGCCAATGACAAGCGGGTATATCCATTCTATCAGAAAGCAGTTGAGTTGGACATCCCCATATATTTTCATCAGGCTGCGCAATTTGGCGAGACGGTTCTGGCGCCGATGAAATATGCGCGTCCGTGGCTGTTGGATGATATCGTCATCGACTTCCCCGATTTACGCATCAATGTAGAACATATGGGATATCCGTGGACGGAAGAATTGATTGCTGTAATGGCGCACGCGCCCAATGTGTATACTGATATCTCTGCCTTATTTCGCCGGCCGACTGTCTTAGCGTGGAATTTAGTATTGGCAAAGGAATACGGCGTAATTAACCGTGTCATCTATGGAACAGACTACGTTGGCAGCGACATCCGCCATTATCTTCAGCAACTAAAAGATGAAGTCGAATATTGCAGAGTGGAAATTAACAAAACTTTGAAGAGGTCCGGCTGGCCTACTCTCACTGAGGAGGAGATTGATGGGATGCTGGGCGGAAACGTAGCAAGGTTCCTGAAAATTACCTGAAACTCCGCCTCTGGAGGGTCATTTGCCACTATTTATATCATACTGCGAGTGGAAGCCCCAAGTATTGTCAAGCCTACAATATTGTCAGCATTATCGTGTTAGCCCTCCGCTTGATATCAATACGAAATGCGGCGCTTGGTAATCCCAATTCCGCAGTAGGCAGCACATGGGACGGGTCTCAGGAAACATTCGCCTACTTTCTCCCGCCAAGCGCCTGAGATATTGTATCACAGATTGATGGAAGTGTCAATAGGTATGTCCGAATTGTAGCTAAAGCGCGTTCGACGCGTTGATGGCTTTTCATATTTCCGAACAGTAAATTTTCCCATATTCGCATTTTCTTGTTTAATCCTCTTCATCCGAATTCTCAAGTTCCTCCATTTCGTCTTCATCGGTCGCTGCTATTCGGGTAATATCAACGACCTTTTCATCTGGTTGAAGCGCCATGGTTCGCACCCCTTGGGTATTTCTGCCAATTACATTTATATCAGTAACTGCTATTCTAGTGACCATGCCGTTGGAACTAATAGCTATTAACTCATCTCCATTGAGGACCATTTTCATTCCTACGACATATCCATTTCGTTCCGTCGTTTTGATCGCGATGATACCTTTGCCAGCGCGTCCTTGTAGAGTGTGTTCGGAAATATCCGTTCGTTTGCCATAGCCGTTTTCAGTTACCGTCAAGACGCTAGCTTTATCCCTTACGACCTCCATGCCAACAACCCAGTCATCTTTAGATAGTCTTATGCCTCTCACCCCAATAGCATTGCGTCCAAGGCTCCGAACCCTTTCCTCTGAGAATCGAATCGATAATCCTTTGTGCGTCACCAATAAAATTTCTCGGTCACCGTCTGTCAGTTTAACTGCGATTAATTTATCGTCCTCGTTGAGATTGATGGCAATAATCCCCGAAGAGAGGGGACGGCTGAACAATTGAAGTTCACACTTCTTTACCATGCCTTTCTCAGTCGCCATGAAGAGATAATGCTCGTCGTCGAACTCACGCACTGGGACGAAGGCAGTGATACTTTCGTCGGATTCGAGGTGTAGCATGTTGACAATAGCTCTGCCGCGCGATGTTCTGCTTTCTTGCGGAAGTTCAAACACCTTGAGCCAGTAGCATTTACCTTTATCAGTGAAAAAGAGGATATATTGATGGTTTGAAGCGATAAAAACATGCTCAATGAAGTCGCCGCCCTTCATCTGCATCCCGCGTACGCCAATCCCACCGCGCCGTTGACGTCGATAGCTGGAGACAGGCATGCGTTTGATGTAGCCGTCATGTGTGATGGTGATGACCATTTTTTCATCGGCAATCAGGTCTTCAATTTTAAACTTGCCGGCATCTTCAATAATCTCGGTGCGCCGTTCATCACCGTACTTTGACTTGAGTTCCAACAACTCATCTTTAATGATGTTTTGGATCCTTGCTTCACTTTTGAGAATCTCCTCAAGCGTGGTAATTTCTTGTTGCAGACTGTTATATTCAGCGTTGATATCCTGACGTTCCAAAGCCGTCAATCGCCGCAGGGGCATATCAAGGATTGCATCGGCTTGTTCCTGTGACAATTCATAGGTTGACCTCAACTGGATTCGTGCGTCTTTTGCTGATTCAGAATCTTCGATCAGTTGAATGACTTTTTCGAGGTTATTGAGCACAAGGAGATAACCCTCGAGAAGATGAGCTCGGCGACGGCATCGGTCTAAGTCAAATTGCGTCCGGCGTCGAATAACTTCTTTGCGATGTAAAAGATAGTGCCATAGCATCTCTTTGAGATTTAGCACCTTCGGCATTCCATCAACCAGACACAACATAATGGCGCCAAAAGTGACCTGCATTTGCGTATGTTTGTATAGCCGGTTGAGAATGACCTGTGAGATTTCACCGCGCCGCAGTTCCACGACGATGCGAATCTGTTTATCGGATTCATCTCTAATGGCGGTTATGCCGGTGATAGATTTCTTGTTTACCAAATCAGACATTCTATTGAGCAGCGCGTTCTTCTTAACTTGATACGGAATTTCAGAGATGATAATCTGTTCTCTGCCGTTTTTCTGTCTTTCTATGAGCGCTTTTGCTCTGATAGTAACGCTTCCCTTACCGGTTGTATATGCATCCTTGATTCCTTTGCGCCCGACAATCAACCCCGCGGTGGGAAAATCCGGTCCGTGAATCACTTTCATTAACTCGTCAATGTTTACCTCTGGATTCTCCAACAACATTATCGCGCCATCGACTATCTCCCCGAGGTTGTGCGGTGGAATCTTAGTCAAATAACCGACGCCGATGCCTGTGCTGCCGTTCACCAATAGATTTGGCAACTTTGCCGGCAGCACTGTCGGTTCATCGATAGAGTCTTTGTAATTCGGTTGAAAATCGACGGTGTTTTTGTCGATGTCAGCCAGCATCTCATTTGCTATCTCCGCCAGACGCGCTTCGGTGTAGCGCATCGCACCCGGTGGGTCATCGTCGATTGAGTTATGAACAAACACACCGCTAGCGAGCAAGAAATTGTGATATTTATCCACAGTAATATCGTATACATCGGCACGCTCGTCCAACCAGCACCTGGAGATAACGCGATGATTAGGGTTCCGCCAGTTGCGCTTCGCAGCCGCGCTTAGCTTCGCGCGCACTTCTTCGGAAGCCATAGCACGCGAAATAGCCTCAACGATTTCGTCTCGTTTAGCCTCATCTCTCCACATAGCGCGACTTTTCTCTGATATGATTTGCGCCACACGCACTTTTTCTTCCGGGGTTAACTCTCGCTTCTCCACACCGGAGAGTGCCTTGCTCATCTTAGCGCGATAGTCAGATTCTTGCCACAACGCCTTCATCCGCCTGGAAATAGCGGCGCGTGCTTCAGGAGTTTCCCGATAAAACCGCTTCAGTCTTGCTGATACGCGTTGTCCATTCTCCTGACGAAATTCCTTATCCTGATTCTGGCGGATGAATCGGTGTCGGCGTTCCTCCAGAACCTCTGGGTGCTCACCGTAATAACGCTGTACCCCTTGTCGTTGCACTTCGCGGAAGTTTTCGTCTTCCCACAGCGATTGGAGGTTTTGAGCATGTAGGTGAAGATGTTCCAGATTGGTCGGGCGGTTGTCCCACCGATTAAAGTTCTTGTGATGGCGGACGAAGGCGCCATCAATCTGCCGTGTGTCCCCCTTGTGTTCATTAAACTCGTCGGCGAGATGGTGGACAAATTCGTACTCACCAGTAGTAGGCTGAAGCACTCTCAAATATTCATTCAGCCCATCTTTTATGGAGACTGTATCAAAGTATCCGGGCATAAGACTGTCATTCTCAGTCAAATGCTCGGCTACCTTGTAAGTTCCGTCGCGCAACATGAACTTGTGGTCAGGAGTACATCGGATAGTTTCTCCATTATCAAGCGTCAATTCAATTAAACGCGCGTCCTGACGAGTTACCCGCGCGTTTCTGCCTTCACCAATCACAATGCACCCGTTCTCATCAACCGAATAGACATAGAAAATCTCGTCCGGGTCCAACTCGGCGAGTTCCACAAATGACTTCTCCGTGCCATCCAGAAGATTAATCCTGGTATCGCCGGTAAAACAACCAAAATTTCCCTGCCCATCGATAAGCGGATACCGCATCGCGAAATCCTGCGCCATGCCGACCATTGTTTCGTAAATTGGTCCATCGCCATGCGGATGATACTTGCCCATAACTTCTCCCACAACCGCGGCGCACTTGTCGTAGGGTCTATTGTGCAACAATCCCAATTCCCGCATCGCATACAAGATTCTCCGCGTGCTCGGCTTCAACCCATCGCGCACGTCCGGGATAGCGCGATTGGTATTCACGCTCATCGCATAAGTCAGGTAAGATTCTTTTAATTCGTCTTCAATGTAACGTGTGATAATTCGTTCGCTCGTCGGTGCAACCATATTTGCTTATCAACTCCTAAAGTAATTTGGCTTAACTATCCGTGTTGTGAAATAGTAACTTTCATATTTTGTCCAACTCTCCTTTTCTTTATCCGATTGAACCTTAGGTAGTGTTTCAGATTTGTTGATTCTAAAATATTTGCGTTAATTTCCTTTTTTGGGGTCCATCAACAAGTTTGTAACACCACCGGAT
>DTYX01000590.1 GCA_012961655.1 Candidatus Poribacteria bacterium | reverse complement strand
TGTTAGCATAATAAGGTACCAATCACATTTACTTTATTGCTTCTATTTGGATTATTTTCTTAAGGTAGTGCCATTAGTCTCGGATCGTATTTAACATCTCTTTTCGTATAATATGGTGGAATTTCATTTTGAGTAAGAAGATATAAGGCGGTTAGCCTCTGCTGACCATCAAGAATTACCTCTTTTGATCCCAACCTCTCCCTGTCCACCGCAAAATTCTTGATTTCGGGAGGATTTTCTGTTTTCCAGAAAAGAAGGCTGCCAGTAGGATATTTACGAACGAGCGAAACCATCAACTGCTTTGACTGCTCAAGATCCCAGACAAATTCCCTCTGAAACTCTGGAAGTATGATATCCATCTTTCTTATCCCGGTCATTAATTCAGCGATATTCATTCTGTTTTTCCTCCTTGCATGCGGTTACGGTCTCTGAAACCAGCTTTGGTGCATAAGCGGCGGGCGCCTCACGTGCTATGCGGACAGGCTTTTGGCGATCGCATCTCTGTCAATTTCGTAACGCCACTCTTCGATGATTGCCTCCCAAGCCATGCCGCTTTCAACCTGTTCCAGCACATCTGCAACCAGGATACGTGTGCCGCGGAATGTTGGTTCGCCATGGCAGATGGCGGGGTCGGCTACGATGTATCGGTATGAGGTTTTTGTTTCCATGAATTGCCTCCTTTTTTGCTCTCTCATGACAGTTCAAAGCCCCAATGCGATCCGCAATCGCTCTTCTATTTCATTCATCAGATCCCTGTCCAGTTCTCCTAAAACACGCAATACAAGCGACTTATCGAGTAACGCTAACTTGTGCGTCCTGAATACCGAGCGATATTTCAAACCCGTCCTCGAAAAGGAAGAATGTCCTGGTTCAAGGATAAAATCGGTCGGGAGTAATTCTGCGGGCATCGATGATGAGATGAAGAGACAGAGAACGTCATCCAGTCTGCGCATCAGGTGGTCAGGCGTAAGCACCACCGCTGGGCGGACTTTTGTGTTGCTCAGGTCTGTAAACGGGTAGCGGATGAGAACTATACTGCCTCGCCTTACGATTCGCTGAGCCATTTGACTGCCTCACCATCCTCAATGGAATAAACATCCTCTTCAATGGCATCCAGCCAGTCGAAACTCCCGGATTCCATGACGAGCTGCATAAGTTCCTGAGTGGAGATCTCGTCAGTCAGAACCGAGAGATTCCGCAAACTCCGCCGCGCTATCACGAAAGCCGCGAAGGTCTCGACTTCCGCACGTTCCTGGGGTGCCATACTATCGAGTAATTGTGAGAGCCTTTTTGATACGGGCATGATTCACCTCTCTATCATTATTTCCTGAACATGGTTTATTTTTGTGCCATAATGGTTTAAATTCCACTTTTTGACTTTTAACGGTCTTTTTCCTTCGAACATTAATTATCACCGCATTTCAAGATACGATTGGCAATTAGTCATCTCCACTCTCATTTAAGTTCTTTCTTCAATTTTTTGACCATATCTAAAATATTATTCCCCTTTTCTAAAAAAGCATTATAAGATCTTCCACCATCAGTCTGAATACGGAAATCTCTCATTCCCTTTAGTTCCGCTGCTACCTCTTTTAGTTTCCCCAGAGTGTCAGGGAGAATATTTGATGGAGGTTTAGCGACTATTTCTAATATTTGATTTCCAAGTATCTCTGAATTCGCTTTTAGCCGCTTTGTGTTTGGATGTTTATCATCTTCTCTTGTTTCAATGATCCAAATTGATTCAAATTCATTTAGTTTCGCTGTGACATCTTCTTTAAATTTCTCCGTTTTTTCTTTTAGTTTTTCTTCTCTATCACGCCTTCTTTTATACTTATCAAATAAAACATTTGAAAGAAATCCCAATGCAAACGCAATTAAAT
>DTYX01000589.1 GCA_012961655.1 Candidatus Poribacteria bacterium | reverse complement strand
TTGAACTACCGCTTGATTCCGGGCATGGCCGGCACATCTACAATCAGTTTGTGATCCGCGCCCGGCGGCGGGACGAGTTGCAGGCCTACCTGAAGTCGCAGCAAATCGGCAGCGCCATTTATTATCCCTTGCCTCTGCATTTACAGGAATGCTTCCAAGATTTGGGTTACCAGCCTGGCGATTTCCCGGTCAGCGAAGCCGCCGCAAAAGAGACCCTGGCGCTGCCGATTTATCCCGAACTGACGGAGGCGATGCTTGAGAGGGTGGTGGAGGCGGTGACGGATTTTTATAAGGGGTGTGATAAGTGAGATTTCGGTTAGAGTTTACATGCTCGGGTGCAATTGATCTAGGTCATAATGGATTTAATGCGTAATTCAGCGCCAGAAATTTCTGATAAAAAGTCTCAGAGCAGAGGTAGTTTTGCAAGCGATCTTCTCAAGTTGGTATCGGGTAGTATGTTTGCACAGGTGTTGGGTATCCTGACTGGCCCGATTTTAAGTCGTCTCTTTGCCCCAGATGCGTATGGGCTTACGGCCTTGTTTACATCTCTCACTGGAATCGTAATTGCTATTTCTTGTTTGCGGTATGAACTCTCGATTGTTTTACCAGTTAGAGACGAAGACGCTGCGAATTTACTTGGTGTAAGTTTATTGTCTGTCGCAGGTGTTAGTTCTCTGGCAGGGTTACTGTTTTTCAGCGGGTATTATTTTATTCCTCAATGGCTTAATGAGCCGAATATCCAGGGCTATCTTTGGCTGGTGCCTTTTAGCATTTTCTTTGGTGGTGTGGTTGTTGCCCTAAATTATTGGAATACGCGTTTTAGACGTTTTGGCCGCCTGACGATTAGCCGTGTTATTCGTTCTCTCAGTAGTGGTTTCATTCTTATCAGTGTTGGTTTTTTAGGTTACACCACAGCAGCCAGCATGATTTGGACGGCGGTTATCATTCAAATCATAGTAGCCCTCTTTCTTGTCCGGTTAACTTGGAAAGATGACGGGCAGTTATTTCGGCAGCAAATATCCGTGAACGCGATGTTGCATGGCGCTAAACGTTATCGAAAATTTCCAAAGTATCATACCTGGGCGGCTTTGTTAAATAAAGTTTCTTGGCAACTTCCTACTTTTATGTTCTCAATATATTTTTCCCCCGCAGTTGTTGGCTACTATGCTTTAGGGAATCGAGTACTCAGAAAACCTATGAGTCTTGTTGGTGGGTCGTTGTCACAGGTCTTTTTTCAGCGGGCAGCAGATGCTAAAAATGATGGGACTTTGACTGTATTGGTGGAGGGATTGTACCGCCGCCTTGTCCGTGTTGGACTTCTTCCGGCGGTGCTTTTTAGCATCGTAGGGCGTGAACTTTTTATTGTTGTTTATGGCCCCAACTGGGCAGAGGCAGGCAGTTATACTCAAATCCTTGCAGTCTGGACGTTTTTCTGGTTCATTTCTTCGCCTCTAGGAACATTGTATAGTGTTCTTGAAAAACAAGAGAAGAGTTTGCTTATCAATGGCATGATTTTTGTTACTCGCTTTGTTTCTCTGGTGATAGGTGGTATTTTAGATAATATTTGGTTAGCATTGTTTCTATTTAGTATTTCCGGAATTTTTACCTACGGCTATCTTAGCCTATCCATCATGCGAACGGTGGGGATAAATTGGGCAACTATGTTTAAGATATTATTGTCCAACCTAATGCTACTTACACCCATGGCCTTGGTGTTGATTACTCTAAAGATTATCCAGGCTGGCCCAATTATTATTTTTATTGTTACTATATTTTTTATAAGTGCTTATTTTCTTTATATCGCGAAAACTGATCCAGATCTGATGCGTATTTTTGGTCGAATGAAACTTCCCCGTTTTGGAGCCTCACAATGAATCTAATCCAGCGAAAATGCGTTGCTCTTATCCACCGTATACAACGACACTACACTAAATGGGAAGATCGGTTCCAAACTGATGAACTGTGTCGTCAATTCTCGAAATGTGGGGAAGGCATATATATTTATGCTCCATGTAGAATTACGGCTCCCCATAAGGTCAAAGTGGGCAATAATGTCCATATTAATCGCGGAGCATTTATTCGCTCGAATGGTGGATTGCTTATTGGAGATAACGTTCATATTGGGCGTAATTTGGTGCTTTACACGGTGAACCATAATTATCAGGGAGAAGCATTGCCATATGATCATACAAATATACTAAAACCTGTCGTTATCAATAAAAATGTTTGGATTGGGATTAACGTTACCATCATACCAGGGATCACGATTGGTGAAGGCGCTATTATTGGCGCTGGCACAGTTGTATCAAAAGATGTCCCCCCACTTGCTATTGTTGGTGCTGGTCCACAACAAATCTTGAAATATCGTGATAAAGAACATTATCGGAACCTGGAACAGCGACAATGCTATGGCGGGCCAAGTGGCGTTATTTTTAGAAGAGAATCATGAAAGGCCTTAGATATTTTTTCATAACCAGCCTACGGAAATTACCGTTGGGAGAAAAATATATCTGGGCAAAGCGAAAACAGCGGCTTAGCCTGAACTATAGCGCGTTGAAATCTGAGTTGCTTTTGGAACAATATATTCGTAAGTTATCGAGATCTGTCTACTTGAAGATGAGTGATCGGAAGCCTTTACAGGGATTTA
>DTYX01000588.1 GCA_012961655.1 Candidatus Poribacteria bacterium | reverse complement strand
TCTGTGTTTAATCGGTGTTAATCCGTGGCTGAAGATTTTGCCTAAAACTATCAGAACTTACTTAACAGTACAGTAGTATCAATCTCTTGACCATTGAGATTTTGCATGCTGAATAAGACAGTTAATATCAGAATAATTATCCTTAATTTAAATGTGCAA
This sequence comes from Candidatus Poribacteria bacterium, assembly GCA_012961655.1. Classification (GTDB taxonomy): domain Bacteria; phylum Poribacteria; class WGA-4E; order DTYX01; family DTYX01; genus DTYX01. Next base: position 5,895 of record DTYX01000588.1, on the reverse strand, counting down.
GTCGTCATAATATTTCCCTTTCATTCCTTTATATTTATTGGGTCTTTTCTTTCTATGGTGATGAAATCAAACATTTAGACACCACAAAAAGAAAAGAGCCTATTTATTCAATACTTTTTGCGCCTAACGATTGAGTTCAGCGGCGGCAGGCTTGCCCGCCGTCCGCTGCAACGATTGGTTAGGCTTTTTCTACACTTTTGACTATGAATACCCTCTGGTGGATGTGTGGGTGTAAATCTCCCTCAATTATGCAAAACTGGCAACTTCTACAGGGCGTTCAACAGCAAAGTTCTTGTGATGGAGTCTGATACGCTCAATTTTATGTAGTGTCTCTGCTGTAAAATAGCTCTCACCACAACGAGTACAACTCACCATAGGGATATTCTCTATTACTATTAAATCTTTACCTTTACCATAGGTCTCAGCGACTCTACGGATGCGAGCACCGTCTTGTCCACAAATATCACATATCATCTGATTTCCTCCTCTCTTCATAGTAAATATACAGTGATAATGACAAGTTTACCTGTTGGACTTATCTTTGCAATTACTTCAACTTCATCATCTTCAACCGTTTCTCCTCTGATGCGGTATTTCCATTCAGCGGTCACTTTATCTTGTTGACGTTCTATTATCTCGCCAGTGAGAATGCCACGTTCAACATCGTAAATGGTTAATCCATCATCGTTCATCTCTTTTCTTGCATGTGAAGTTACTACATATTCTCGTCTGCGAACTTTTTCTCGCATACGTGTCAAAATTCGTTTGAACATATCATCCTCTTATTATTACCAGAGCCTAATCAGAAAGAGCCGCTGTCTGCTACCAACATAAAGTCCTGCATGTGTATGACCAATATTGTAGTCTGTTTCTTCTTTTTTTGTCTTTATAATTTTCCGGCGTTAGCAAGCAAACAAGACAATTTGCATTCAGCACGATAATCAGAAAGCCTTCAAGACCAATGCCGTTAATTTCTGTTTTTTTGTCTTTTATGCCTTTTATCGTCTGTTATTTTTTTATGCCGTTATTTTTTCATTTCTTTTTTCATTCTCATTTGCAAACCATCAAAATGTCGAATCATCGAACAGCCTATCACTGACAATCTTTCATTATTGATAACGACCAAAGTTCAGTTGCGGCGGGGGGTTTACCGAAAACCGTCCGACAAACCGAAACCCACCACAACCCCAAAAACATCCATAAAACCATAGCCCCCGCCGTCAACTGCAACGGCTTGTTAGGCAACAGCAGCTTGTTGGGTTCGTTCCGCCGAACGAAAATCGGTTAGCCAATTGAAGCGACAAGTTGTTGATACCGTTGTGATAGATTCTGCCAAACCTGTTCTCTTTCTAACTCAAGGGCAGAGAGTTCGAGGAAGTATCTGATTTTCCATAACAGCCATCGGCTTAACTCTTTGTCAGTCAATAAATGCCAGTAGCGACTATTATCGAGAATGTCCACCGCCTTAATCAGCAAAGCCATCTTTCCGTGTGCCTTGCAACGAGAAAACATCTTTCGATTTCGTTCCGTTTTGTCCTCTATCGTCGCGTCAAAAGTATTGGCAGCCACTAACTGCGCCACTTCCTTTCCGAAATCCTGTTCAATCTCTGGGATTGTGCAATCGGAGTCCTCTACTAAGTCATGGAGAACAGCGGCAATTACGGTCTCGTCAGGATAGTCTTGGTCATACAAATAAAGAGCGACACGTATACTGTGGAGTATGACAGGCTTCGGATTGTTTCCTGACTGCTGAAAAGTTGCAACAAGAAATGTAATGGCTTGTTCAAGTTTATGGTCGAAGTCTGGATTTCTCATAATCTGCTTTCACTGGCAAACGGGCAAAATTAATCATTCTGCCTAACTCTGATTATACGGCAAAAACGCCGCATATCTCTGATATTCAGAATTTACTATTGAAACAATCTCTAAAATGTGTTTACGACAACTTCCGTTGCCGAAATCATATACTCAATTTACATTTTAACACGTTTTCCCTTCTGGTTCAACAAAATTTTTCACTCTCTTCCGTTTTTTTCTGCATGCAGCCCTGCGTCAATATTCTATTAGAGGATTTCCAGGTTTACGACAGTCTATGGTAATGCGCCGTCCGGGCTGAACGTCGCACACTGTGAAATCCCCACACCTGAAGGGAAGTCGAACAAGTAGGTCATATTTCTTATCAGCATTTAGCCCGCCAAAGTGGAGTATCCGGGTGGGGGATACGTGATACATATATCCGGAGCTTGATTCCCTCATACCCTTGAGGTGGGACATATCGCCTGTATGCCCCGCGTCGAAAACCGAAACGCGCACACCGTATCCGCCGGCGTCGCCATAGGGCCCAATCAGGTTGACCTGAAGCCAGTTGGCTTCATCGGGTATTTCGTTGCGGATAAACTGTAATTTGCCGGGATAAAATGAGCCGTAGAGTATATCTATCTTTCCGTCGTTATTTATATCTCCAAAACACGCCTGTCTACTGGGTTCAGTCCGGGCGATGGGCACAAACCACGCCTTTGTGAATTTGAAATTCCCCTCGTTGCGATAGATGTATTGCGTCCCAGCCACCCATATATCCAGATAGCCGTCATTGTCGAAATCGGCTACCATCGCGGCTTCCCCCGCCCATTTGTGTGGGTCAATTTCAAAATCGTTGGCATGGATGACAGCCCTCCGCGGAAAGCTCCTACCGTTATCCACGTTCTCATGAATCCAGACTGTGCCGTTGTTGACCACTATCAAATCGAGGCTGCCGCTGTTGTTCAAATCAGCGAACACCGCGCCGTTCGCCCCATCGCATTCCTCCTTGAACGTCAGTCCGTATTCTTCCGTCACGTCGATGAAATGTCCCCTGCCATCGTTGCGGTAGAGATAGCAATGGCTGTAGTAATGTCCAGTGGTGAATATATCCGGATACCCATCGTTGTCGAAGTCGGCAAACACTGGTCCCTGGTATCCGAAGGGACGTAAGCCGTTGAACCGCTCTAACGTTTCATCCACCAGCGATTCACCGTTGTGGTTGATGAAAAGCGTCCCGCCTTCACGCGCTTCTTCGCCGCTGTCGAACAGGTCAAGAAAACCGTCGCCGTTGACATCAACAACCCCGATTCCCTTCGACCCGCGAGGAAACCTGAAGTCGCTGTTCGTGAAATGTCCGGTTCCATCGTTCAGAAAGAGGCGCGTATCGCTGGGGCCGTGGTCTGGATGCCCGATATAGAGGTCAAAATGCCCGTGATTGTGAAAATCGAAGGCGGCGCAGTGATGGACGTTCTTCCTCGCACCCCAATCGTCGCCCAAGCCACGCTCTTCCGTTTCGTCTATGAACTTTTCGCCGCCGTAGTTCATAAACAACCGGATAGTCCATTTATCCGTAGTCCAGACGATGATGTCCTCAAATCCGTCTCCATCCACGTCCACCAGCATAGGACGGCGCAGAATCCCACTTCCCTCCTTAGGATTGAACCCGCCAACCTCGTCAGTGGCATCGACAAATTTAGGTTCTGTGGCCATCGTCTCATCCTCCTTTCCCATAGCAACCACACTTAGTTCTTCAAGGTGATAATCTTATAATTCGCTTCGTGGTTAACAAATTATTCAGGTGCGTCTCCCCAATCCGGCACCTCCAAAGTCTCGCCGTCCTTTAGCGCTGACTTGTGAGCCATAACACCAGCTGCCATATACCTAACCGCTTCCCATGCGTTAATAGCCGGCTGGCGTTCATGTACAACAGCGTCAACGAACTCATGCGCCAGATAGAGGTGTGAGCCGCCATGCCCACCATAGATATTTGACGTCGTATCGCTTGTTTGAAATGCTTCAAGCACCTCATCCGGTAACGATTCGCGCATATCCTCAACATTGAGAACAGTTTTTTCTCGAATGCCAAACCATCTGTTTTCTCCCCAATTTCCTTCAGCGCCGTAAAAGCATCCCTTTGTGCCGAGGATGTTAAACATCTCCCTACAGGGTTGACCAATCCTGCGATACTCGCAGATTCTCATGGTGCTTCCATTGCTCATCTGAAAGAGTGCTGTTTCATTCGAGAAAATGTTCTCAGATGTACCTTCGTCATCCTGCGATTGCCAACCCCAGGCGCATACCTCTTTCGCATGTGCTTTCATCACGGACATGGGACCAGAAACTGAATGAGTTGGATAGTGCATAGGACCGCCATAAATACCGCGTTCCACGTACTTTTTACGCTTTTCGACCCATTCCTGACCCGATTTACTGGACAAGCGACGGCGTGAGACTTCTCTTAATCCATGCTCAATGTCATGGAAATACTCACCCTCACTGAAGACAAACTCGCCAAAAGCGCCTTCAGCCGCTTTTCTGCGGCAATACATGGTCTGAGGTCTGTAATATGTCGTTTCGCCGAGCATGTACCGCATACCGGTGCTCTTGCACGTTTCGATAATCTTGTTACACCAGTCAAGAATTTCATCTCCATCCGGCAGTGTTACGACTGGCACCGCACTATAGACATGCTTACCAGCCTTCATAGCTCTCACAGCCTGTTCAGCATGGAGCCACGGTTGCGTGATAATGACCAAAGCATCAAAGTCCGCGTTCACAATTTCATCGAAGGACTCATAAGCGTCCGAAGGCGTGAACTTATCGCCAAAAGAAGCATCTTCTGCAAATCTCGCAACTCGTTCCGGCTCGCGGTCGCAAAGCCCCACCCTATCCACAAGTGGATGGTTTTTGAAAAGCCTGGCAAACACTGACCCGAAGGCGCCAAGACCAACTAAACCTAAACTGATTCCCATAATATGTTTTCCTCCTCTTTAACGGACAGGGAACCGTCCGCTCTATTTTCAACTTATCTTGAACGATAAAAGTCTGCAACGAACAGTATTAGGACAATACAGATGATGAACGATTATTTGTTTTGGGGAACTTGCTCAACCGGTTATATTGTTACGTTTTTCCATAGTTCTATTCGGTTATGGGGATTGTATGGTTTGACAATGATGCTGGGTTTGCCTGTGTTGCCTATATCGCCGGCTTTAGAATCATGGGTTCCAATGGGATTGTCAAAGGATACCTCTTGGAAGTTTCCTCTGCCATCATTAAGGTAGAAGTATAGCTGAGGTATCTCCTTCTTACCGAGGTTCATCTCACCCACAAAAATGTCCAGAGTTCCATCGCCGTTGAAATCCGCAATCTCAAGGCTGTGACCATGATTGAGGTCATCCCGCAATATATGCATCTTCCAATCAGGTCCCTCAAACCAGGCGATGCGTCCTGGAAACGTCTCCGCCTCTGAGATTATGATATCTGGAATCCCATCGCCATTTACGTCAGCTACCTGAACTCTTGTCGCGCCCCAATCCTCCGCTACTCCTATCCGTTTCCACTGTTCCCCAGGCTTGTCCGGTTTCTTGAAATATCCTGGGCCAACTACAATCTCCGCTTCTCCGTCGTTATCCACGTCAGCCACCTGCAAGCCTTCCAGTTTCATATTCTGATAAATGATATGTCGGCATTCGGCCGGCCAGGGTTCCACTGTCGGATTATCTGGAATGTCGTAGTATATTCCTATGTCATCCCATTTGCTGAGAATTACCAGCTCTATCTCGCCATCGCCATCCACATCGGCGAAAGCCTGGTCATGATAATTGCGGCTAATCTGATTCTCTATGACCCGCATTTTCCACGGCTCGGTAGGATTAGGCGGATTCTCCCACCAATAGAGGTGATTGCCGGTCATCTCACCGGCTACGAAGTCGGGTCTGCCGTCATTGTTAATATCGAAGACTGCTCCTCCAGCTTCCAGGGATGCTGTGCCGATAACGTGCCGTTCCCAATTCGGGTAATGGTACCAAACAATGTTGTTTTCACCTTTGAATCCACCTATAACTACGTCATTGAAGCCATCGCCATCTACAT
>DTYX01000587.1 GCA_012961655.1 Candidatus Poribacteria bacterium | reverse complement strand
GTTCAAAAGCTGTTTGATGTATATACCGCCCTGTTGTCCGTAAACATCGCGGCTATATCCCCTCCTCTGGTGGGAAGAACTTTAGCCGGATTCGCTGATAAAGATGGACTAGCCTTACTTTTTGGTCTCATCTCTTTCTATTTTTATCTCAACACCCTCCAAGAAAAACGAATTTCCAAACGCATAGTATTTGCGCTGGCATTCGGCTTCTCATCAACTTTGCTTGGATTGACATGGCAAGGCGTCGGTGTCTTCTTGGGAGTGACGGTTATTACTGAGCTTATAATGTTACTCCTTGATGAGTATGATGTTTGGGATTTCATCGTTGCTCTCTGTCGATATGTGCCTGTTCTAGTCGGGTTGACCTTCTCTAAAGCCGTTTATCACAACCTATCACAGCCTTTTGTCATGCTTGCCCTATTATTACCAGGTTCCCTCCTGTTATTATCGCTGTTGTACACGGTACTAAATCGCTTCCGAATAATTTCCCAGGCTTTTTCCTTAAACAATCGCGTTCCGATAGGATTTTCATTATCAATGGTTGTATTGGTTTTGATGGGTCTGTTTTCATGGGATAAAATTCCTATATTCTGGAACAATTTTCTCTCGCCCTTCGGTTCAAATAGGTTAGCTCAATCCATACAGGAACTCCAAAAACAGGGGGCTTTGGGATGGACTTTTTGGCCTGGTTCTTTCTTCCTGATTATTTGTGCAGGCGCGCTCTTTGTTTACAAGGATATAGTATCTCGTCTCCGGATTAACGTTACAGTAGGTTTAACTTTGCTTGAAGTTTTCTTGATAGGATTGGCGTTTAGCCGCATATTGTCAGGTATGCAAATTGGTAATGAAACAAGTTTAACTATTTCCATCTATATCGGAACGCTAATCGCCTTTTCAGTGGGAACGCTAACGTTGTATTTGACGTCGATTAGGCAGGGATTGTTTGGTTTATATTGATGTTCCTGCTAGCGAGAGGCGCTATTCGATTTGAGTTTTTATTTGCTATCCCTGCCGTCATATTAGGAGCCTACGCCATAATAAGATTTTTGTTGTTTTTCACTGACACGTCCAAAGCTCTGCTTTCTATACTATTCATAGGGTTGTGGGAACTATACGCTATTTATTCCATATCAACAAAATCAGCGAATTTCAGTCTGCCCAGTATTATCTTGCTCTCAACTCTTTCAATATGCACGATGATTATTCTGCTGGTAATACTTAAAACTTTGCGAACAGCTTCAGAAAATTACACCTTAACGCGATTTGTGGGAGTAAGCGCTTTGATAGTATACATGATATTTACAACAAGTTCAGCGCCAGCCGTTTGGATTGGTAGCTACACCGAGAAGAGTTATAGATTGAGTGTTAAACAACGCCCATTTGTAACACCGGAGTTAGAGAAAGCCTTGAGATGGATGAAAGAAAAACTACCGCCAAATGCAACTGTAGCAGCTTGGTGGGAGTATGGGAGTTGGATAAATCTGCTGGCATAGAAGAAGACAATAATCGAGGAGGTGCAAATCCCTTACTGGGTACATCTCATGGCACGCCATGTATTTTTTGGAGAAAACGAGCGCGAGCCATTAGAATTTCTCTACACTCATTCCGCTGAGTATTTAATGTTCACACATAGGGATATTGCTTTTCTGCCGGTAATCTCTTCCCTTGGTTCAGATGAAAACTTTGACAGGTATGCGAAAATTCTATATTTTGGAGATGTAAATGAAAAAATCCGAACCGATTCTGGGAAAATTATCTACCGATACTTAATGGCTGATACTGCTAAAGAACCTGTTCAGGAGATTTTAGATATCAGCGGGAAGAGATATCAGCCAGGAAGCTGGCAAATTAGCAGTATTTACCTCCAGATACGAGAGAAACCAGAAAACACATCGGAAATAGCCGTTCTTGTGGAGATAGATAATGGAAAACAGGTGCTTCGCGTTCGTCCTCAAGAAATCTACTTTAGAGGCAGGTATATAAAGCAAGAAGGAGATGTTTTCCCCTGCACAATCCTCGTAGACGCCCACAGCAGCGATCCAATGGATTGGCGAATCGTGTATTTATCCTCCAAGGTTCGCCAAAATTTGATGGTAAAGCTATTCCTGTTAAACATGGAATCACAATTTTTCCTACCGGTATATCCCGACCCAACTTGTTCTCAAGCATCAGATTATTCTGTGCGAATTTGGAAGATAAAATATCCGGAAGGTCTGAAACTAAATTCTGAATATCTGAATAAGCAGTTTCCGAAGTCAGACCTATACCGCTCATGGATGATGGATGAGGATTAGAATTCAACTTCCCTTTTCCCTTAGTCCCAGCGAAAGTATAGGATTTTAAATGATTTTAAAACATAGG
>DTYX01000586.1 GCA_012961655.1 Candidatus Poribacteria bacterium | reverse complement strand
TAAACGCCAGGATAAAGAACTTCTAGAGCATCGATAGAAGTAGTTGATGCAATAATTGCGGGTTATCTGGAAGCTTTTGTCTCGCCAGATGTTGTCTCTGCTTTTTACAATCATATTCAGTACAAGCTACGCTGACCTGTTGATAGAGGTGGGAGGGGGTTGGATTGGGATGGCGCAACCCGCCGCGCTCGAAATTTTACACAACGGACATATTGCTGAATTTCATGATGAAAGTGAGGTAACAAAGTAACAATGCCAAACATCGTACTTGTCGGATTCATGGGGACAGGGAAAACTGTCGTCGGTCAAGAACTGTCGAATAGATTAAATATGCCGTTGATTGATACGGACGATGTAATTGAAGAGGACAGCGGCATGATAATCTCTGACATTTTTGCGCAATTTGGCGAACCGCGCTTCCGCGATTTAGAAAGCGAAGCGGTGAGGAAAGTATCCCGCTTAGATGGATATGTCATCTCTGCAGGCGGCGGCGCCGTTATCAGAGAATCTAACGTTCAAGAGTTCAAGAAAAATGGCATCGTCTTCTGTTTGAGCGCAACGCCAGAGACCATCTTTAAACGGGTTTCTCATGAAATCCACCGTCCTCTGCTTCAGACCGAAGATCCAATGAAGAGAATACGCGAATTGTTGGAACAACGCGCGCCGTACTATGCGCGCGCAGATTATACCATTGAAACTTCTGAAAGAAGCGTTTCGGAAATAGCATCGGAGATTGTGCAAATTTTTGCAAAGGAAAGTTTTAAGAAGAAAAGGTCGTTAAATATCATAAAGGAGGACGCCGGTGATTGAAATCAATTTCGCAAGGGAGATTTTGGCAATTGTAGGCATTTTAATTTGATGAATGTTGCCATATTTTGAGGGTGAGCTAAAATGGAACTCAAAGAATTGACCACGAAACTTATTCATTCAACGAGAATTTGGAGAATGGTTGGTAGATATACAATTTTCCGGCCCAAAGCAAGAATGTCGCGAGAGCGCTAATTTGAGCTTCTCGACAAAGTTCAAGGAGGTAGCTTATCAATATTTTAATTATTCACGGACCAAACTTAAATCTACTGGGAAAACGCGAGCCGGAGGTTTACGGACGAGAGACGTTGGACGATATAAACGCTCGGCTGACTGTTCTGGCTGAAGAGAACAGTGTTAATTTGAAGATTATGCAGTCAAATCATGAAGGCGAAATAGTCTCTTTTATCGGCGATAACATTGACTGGGCTGATGGCGTCATTATAAACCCAGCAGCTTACACCCATACAAGTGTTGCCATCAGGGACGCGCTATCCGCCGTAAATTTGCCAGTAATCGAAGTGCATTTATCAAACGTCTATCAACGCGAATCATTTAGACATTTCTCGTATATTTCACCGATAGCCGTAGGAGTTATCAGTGGGTTTGGCGCACTGAGTTATGAATTAGCCTTGAGAGCGATGATTGAAGTTTTAAAAAGCAAAAACTTGTGAATGGCAAGAGGGCAAGGGGGCAATTCCGAAAAGGAAGGAGGGGGGAAAGGATGGAAGTAGGGGCGTGCCTCCGTGCTATCTTTAAGGAGGGAAAAATGGCAACGACAAGTGATTTCCGAAATGGGTTAGTTATCAAACTAAATGACGAAATTTACACTATTGTAGAATTTTTACACGTGAAACCCGGCAAAGGTGGGGCTTTTGTTCGGACGAAACTCAAAAAGGTTACTGATGGTAGTGTCATTGACCGCACGTTCCGAGCAGGCGAACGCGTTGAAGATGTTCGTTTAGAAGACCGGGAGATGGAATTTTTATACAGAGATAATAACTTACTTTACTTCATGGATTGTGAAACGTATGAACAACATCCATTGACCGAGAATCAATTGGGGGAAGGTCTAAAGTTTCTCAAAGAAAATACAGTAGTTACGGCCAAATTTCATGAGGGTGAACCACTGCTAGTGGAACTGCCTTTCTTTGTAGATTTGCAGATAGTTGATACAGACCCAGGTTTAAGGGGAGATACCGCAAGTGGAGGTTCCAAACCTGCAAAGTTGGAGACAGGGGCGGTCATTCAAGTGCCGCTTTTCGTCAAGAATGGCTCAACGGTACGGGTAGATACTCGCACAGGAGAATATGTGGAACGGGTTAGTCCGTAAACCACGTTGAAAGGGTTTAGCCAATGGCTGAAAAAAAGCAAACATCTGCGATGGAAACGCTGCGCGAAATAGTCGAATTAATGGAAGAGAAGGACCTTTCAGAAGTCTGTTTTGAAGAGGGTGACATCAAATTACAGGTGAAGCGTGGAGCTGCGGCGGTCATACCACAGACGCCTCATCAATTGGCAATTCCGGCTCAAATTGATGCATCCGGTCTGGAAATCATCCGCGCCACTATACCCGGTATTTTTTATCGCTCCCCATCTCCTGATGACCCAGCATTTGTGGAAGTTGGAGATGAGGTACGGGCAGGCGATGTTCTTTGTATCATTGAGGCGATGAAACTGTTTAACCCCATTGAAGCGGAATTTGATTGTGACATTGTGGAAATCCTTGCAGAAAATTCCCGTCCAGTGGAATATGACCAGCCATTGTTCAAGGTGAGGAGAAAGTCAGGGCATGAGGAAGATGTTCAATAAGGTCTTGATAGCAAACAGAGGCGAAATCGCGCTGCGAATTATTCGCGCCTGCAAAGAACTCGGCATCAAAACCGTTGCCGTCTATTCAACCGCCGATAGAAATTCGCTGCATGTAACTTATGCTGATGAAGCTATCTGTATCGGACCGCCGGAAACGACGGAGAGTTACCTCAAGGATTCTAATATTATTTCGGTTGCTGAAATGACGGACGCGGATGCTATTCATCCAGGGGTGGGATTTTTAGCGGAAAACGCCCTTTTTGCCGAGGAATGTGAGGGGAGTTGGATAACTTTTATCGGACCTTCTGTGGAAAATATCGCCCTCATGGGCGATAAGGTAAAAGCCAGAGATGCGATGGCAAAGGCTGGATTGAAATTGATTCCCGGTAGCCGCAGCCGCCGCCGAAAACGCGGTGTAGTGCAAACGGAGGAGGAAGCGAAGAAGATAGCTCACGATGTTGGCTACCCCGTTATGGTCAAAGCTGTGGCAGGTGGCGGCGGGCGCGGTATCCGCGTGGCACACAATGATATCAGTCTTATCAATGTCTTTCAGACCGCCAAAGCCGAAGCCGAAGCCGCCTTTGGCAATCCAGATGTGTACATCGAAAAAATGATTCAAAACGCTCGGCATATCGAAGTTCAGATTTTAGCAGATAAACATGGTAATGTCATCCATTTGGGCGAACGCGAATGTTCGATTCAACGACAACATCAAAAACTACTGGAGGAAGCGCCTTCAGCGGCTATAAGCGGTGAACTGCGCGAGAATATATGCAGAGACGCTGTCAAAGCAGCGAAAGCCATCAAATATTCCAACGTCGGCACAATAGAATTTTTGGTCGATGATGAGGATAATTATTACTTCCTTGAGATTAACACCCGTGTTCAAGTGGAACACCCCGTGACAGAAATGATTACTGGGATTGATATCATCAAAGAACAGATTCGACTTGCCGCAGATGAAAAACTCAATATAGAGCAAAAATCCATAACTTGTTATGGACATGCCATTGAATGTCGCATCAATGCCGAGGATGCAGAGAATGGCTTTACGCCATCTCCCGGAATGATTCAACTTTATCACCCGCCAGGTGGACCGGGAATTCGCGTGGATAGCCACGTATACAATAGATACATTGTACCGCCTTACTACGATTCTCTGGTGGCAAAATTGATTGCTCACGCTCCAAATCGTGACGAGGCAATAGCACGTATGCGTAGAGCATTGGATGAATTTGTCATTGAAGGCATCAAAACGACTATCCCGTTTCATCAGAAAGTAATGGAAGATGAGCGCTTTTTAAACTGTCAAGTCTATACGCACTTCCTGGATTCTTTTGAGGGCTAAAAAGGGAAGGATGTAGAGCATGCAATGCTCGTCCGAGCATCGGACTGGCTTGTTAGATGGAAGGATGGAAGAATGGAAGGAAAAAGCGCTGAGAATCCCGCCGGCGATGTTAGCATAGATGTCATTTTTATCCCGGAGATGGCGGCTTATGTTGACCTCTTCGGCAAAATTGTCCCTGTTGTCGATGTTCTGTGTGCCAGCGGTACGTTATTCCCAATCATAACTTAAATTGATTTGATTGAAGGAGAAACTAATGCCAGAGTTCGATTTACAAAAATTTGTAGAGAGGTTAAAAAAAGCATCACAAGAAGGTAGATTGATAGATAATCCTTCCATCTCAGAACTAAGAAAAATGACAGAGGATGAGTCAGGAGTAAAGAAAACAATATATGGGAATCTCGTTGCCGAAAGTGAGCCTACTTCTAGAGCGGCGCAATTTACAGAAAACAGTGTCGATTTTCCTTTTGGCGAGGAAGAAGAGAAATTATTAGAACAATGCGAAAAGGCTTT
>DTYX01000585.1 GCA_012961655.1 Candidatus Poribacteria bacterium | reverse complement strand
CCTGCTCAATAAGCACTTGTATCTGATACTTATTCATCGCTTATGATTCCTTTGATGTTTCGATATGGGGAGAAATCCTCTTCCGCCTCCGCTCTGAGAATCTCCACTAAACTTTTGGCGACGATTCTTCCCGCATAAGCATCGTATGCCCCGGATGCCCATTGCACAACGCTAACGACATTTACACTGCTATCATCATGAAAGTCCCAGTAGTACATTTCATCACCTCCAGGCTCATCCTGCCTATGATATCGCGCCTCGCCAACTTCGACGAGATGATAGGTCAAATTCTGATATTCAAACTCGCCTCGACCCTCATCGGCAAATATTTCCAAATCCGCAGGCGTAATTCCCAGTTCTTGGAATTCTATCTCCGCTGTCAGCGTAACCTCTTCATCGCTCGGTTCCCAGCCGAGCCACCAGGTCTCACTGCCTTCACCTGTAAGTTTTACTTCAAACCATTCGCTGTCCCCAGCGCTGTAGCGATTCCTCTCTTCGACGAGATAATCCGTTCCTGTTATAGAGATAATACCGCCTTGACTAAGGTCATCCAAACTCAATTTGGACGTTGAAGTTTTTTCCGTCTTATCTCTTTGCCGTTTTATGAGAGACCAGACCAACATAGCGACGATAATAATTGCGACGATAATAAGAAATGATAGCAACAGATTTTCACCCCCTCCAAATTTCGCGTCGAATCCATACAAACACTTTTATCAAATAATAGCGTAATGTTTTCAAGTTATACCAATTCTCCTTGAAGATACAACATAAAAGAAGGAAAGTTTTCTGTTTTTCTTGACTTCCTCTGTATTTCTGCGTCTTTGTTGTCATAGGCTAATCTGATAATGCTACTTTTATATGGAGAAATGGTATTAGCTCCGATTTTCCCTCTGTTCGAGTCAGATGGATTCTACCTTATTTGCCAAATCCGCCTCCGCCTCCTCTGAAGAACCCACGGCTGCTTCTTGTAGAGCCAACTCTACGTGTTGACGATGCGCGACTGGGTTGTCTGCTCTTAATGAAATTTGGCGCTCGAGTTCGACTAGCCGTTTTACTGCTCCTAACAGACGCGCCCGAAGCTGTTCTCATGCCTGAGCTAGCGGATGGGGCTCTTCTATATCGAGTAACGGTTCGTGTAACAGGTCGAGTGTATACCGGCGCATGCCAGCCGCCGTACCAACCGCCGTACCAGCCGCCATACCATACTGGTCCATACCAGAGGTAAGGGCCAAAGAGGATATCACGAAAGATCATGTACGTGAAATACGTCTCCAGCCAACTGTGTTGATAACTGGCGTATTCAGAACGGTAGTGACGTGGAGACTCTTGGTAGAGATATTCATTAGTCGCAGCATCTACCGCCATTGTTTGGGTAGTTTCGTCTAAGGTGACTGATAGAGCGCAAAGCTCTATTCCCTCCTCTGCAATCTTTCCCCAATCGGAATTGTTCGGTGGGTCTTTTGAATATTTTTGCGGGTCAGGGACCCGAATGGAATAGACAGCCGCTTCACCCTTTATGGATTCCGGAACCACCAAGACAGGGTCTAAATTCCCATCCTCATTTAAATCAAGCCGATAGTTCACCTCTGGGTCATCCATGATTCTCTGGCTCAACTTTTGCACCACCTGCTGTTGGAATTCATCGGATTGCGGTTTCTGATTCGGCGTTATTTCCTTCAGCACCTCTTTCAGAAGGTCTGGTAGAATTGCGGGATTAAGCTTATCAGTTAAATCAATCTTTGCCGTAACCTGCGACCTACCGATGCCGACTATCTGAGACTTCTCCCGTTGACCGATAATCAGAAAAAAAATCAAGACCAGGACAATTAACAAACAGATAATCCATACAATTGGTGGGATTTTCATCTTTTACCTTCCTTTATCACAAATGGTAATACTATACTTGCGATGAACAAAGAAATTGGGATTACCACTATTAACCAACGGTATTAGTTTAGAAATTATTATACCAATACTCGACAGGTATGTCAAGTGTGAACCTTAAGTATCAGAAATTCCCCATCTGGAACCCCTTATTACACACGTTTCGATACCTTTGTCTGCTTGTGGGAATAAGCGAAAACATCCGCGGGCGCCAGACGCCAGAATATACCTTAAATCGGGGTTCAGTGTAAAAATCATAAAGGTTTATTAATTTTGCTCCAAATCAACAAATGTTGGATAATTTCTCAAATGATGAATTTTCCCTTGCAAAAATGGAGAAGATAGTGTATAATATTTACTTGGCAAATACCAAAACCCAGGATTGATTGCAGTTATATCGTCCATGAATGAATTATTATACAGCTTAAAAGAGATAACTAAGCTTCGCAACATTATTCGTTGTGCTCAGTTGTATTATGGTTTGATTCCCGGTTATGAAGGCGGCATGACGCAAAATGAGGTAGCGCGGCAACTGAACTTGACGAGAAATCAAGTTGTGACGCTGTTACAAGAGATGCGGGAGCGAGGATTGCTCGAGGTTAAATTGAGGGTTCCACGCGCGCTTGAATGGGAACAGCATGTCATCGCAAGATACGAAAAGGATTATGCCCTTCGGGATGTACGGATTGTTATCGATACATCAATTCCCAATGAGAACTGTAGCCGTAGCGGAAGTCGCAAGACTTCCGACAAGACTTCGGGAATTGCAAGCACGGTACAAGCCGTTGGGGAAGAGGCTGCGAGATACATAAGAAATGTCGTTCCAGATGGTGAGGTGATAGGCGTCGGAGGTGGCCGAACGGTGCTAGCGATGGCGTCTTTCTTGCCCGCTGGGATGTTTGAATGGCTGCGTATATTTCCGCTTTCGGCGGGCGGGCCGATTCAGATTACAGCGAATTCGATTGTTGCTACGATTGCCGCAAAATGCGCCAATCAAGATAAGACAGAAGCACACGGTCTCTATGTTCCGCCGCTTACTATTCGTTCAATTGACGAATCGACGCAGGAGAAGAAATTTTACTTGTCGCGCCGAGAAATCCGCGGAGTTTATGAAGCCGCGCATAACGTCAATGTAGCGTTCATCGGCATCGGTTCATTAAAAACCGAAGCTGGTCGGCGTCGCACCGCGGAATATCTTTTCGCCGATGACGCGCTCATCGCGGATGCCATTGAACAAGGCGCGATTGGCAATATCCTCCAGCAGTTTTTTGATGCCGATGGTAACATCGTTAAATGTCAACTCAGTCATCGAAATCTCGCTGTACCCTTAGAACATCTGAAAAAAATTGCTTCGGAATTTCCCGCTAAGCGAGTCATCGCTCTCGCCTCAGGTAAGGATAAATGCGAGGCAGTTAGAGCCGCTATCAAAGGACGTTTATTCAATGTGTTGATTACCGATACAACCATCGCCGAGTTTCTTTTAACGGAAAGTAATAGAATTTAGACTTCCGAAGTCTTCAGAGACTGTGGAAGTCTGTCTGGAATCGTAGGAGGATAAATGAACCCAAAAATGATTACAACGATGCCCGATGAGAGGGGGCATTTTGGCGAATTCGGCGGACGATATGTCCCCGAAATGCTGGCGCCGGCGTTGGATGAACTGGCGGAAGCTTATGAAAAATGGAAAAACGATGAACAATTCCAACAAGAATTAAATGACCTGTATCGAAATTACTCCGGTAGACCAACGCCGCTTTATTTTGCCGGCAATTTGAGCAAGCAGTTAGGAGGAGCAAAGATCTATCTAAAGCAGGAAGGATTAGGGCAAACAGGCGCGCATAAAATCAATCATGCGCTTGGTCAGGCTCTGCTCGCGCAGAAAATGGGCAAGCAGAGAATTATCGCCGAAACGGGAGCGGGACAACACGGGCTCGCGACGGCAACGGTGGCGGCAAAATTTGGATTCGATTGCACAATTTATATGGGCGAAGTCGATGTCAAACGTCAAGCCACCAACGTATTTTGGATGCGGCAATTGGGGGCAAAAGTGGAGGTCGTCACGGAAGGCACGAAGACTCTAAAGGATGCCGTCAACGCCGCGTTGAAAGACTGGATGTGGAATGTCGCGACCACCTATTTTCTGCTCGGCTCTACCGTCGGACCGCATCCCTATCCCACAATTGTGCGGGATTTTCAATCTATCGTCGGCGTTGAAACCAAACAACAAATCCTCGAACAGGAGGGCCGTCTGCCCGACTATATGATTGCGTGTGTCGGAGGCGGAAGCAATTCAATGGGGTTTTTCAATGCCTTTCTGGACGAAACAGGTGTCCAGTTAATCGGCGTGGAAGCGGGCGGCAAAGGCATCATACCCGGCGGACACGCGGCGCGCTTTCAAGGAGGACGGCTTGGAGTAGTGGAAGGATATAAATCATATTTCCTGCAGGATGATGACGGACAGGTTATGAAAACGCACAGCGTTTCAGCCGGACTGGACTACGCCGGTGTTGGCCCACAATTGGCTTATTTACAGCAACAAAAACGCGTTCAATTTGTCTACGCGACTGACAACGAAGTGATAGAAGCCTTCAGACGTCTGGCGCGCACCGAAGGGATATTGCCCGCTCTGGAATCGGCTCACGCCGTCGCGCATGCCATCAAACTTGCGGGACAACTTCCCCAAGATAAAATCATCGCCGTCAACCTTTCAGGTCGTGGCGATAAGGATATTTTCATCGTTGCTGATTATCTTAACGACCAATACTGGAAAGATTTTTGCGCCCGATACAGCGAGTATGGGCTATCAGGAGAATATGATGGATAAAATTGCACAAACTTTCGATAGATTAAAAGCCAAAAATGAGATAGGACTGATGACTCACGTCGTTATCGGCTACCCGAATCTAAAGACGACAGCGGCGATTGTCGAAGCGATGGTTGAAGCTGGGACGGATATGATTGAACTTCAGATGCCTTTCTCCGACCCGACAGCCGACGGCCCAACTATCACAAAAGCCAATCAAATTGCGCTTGACAACGGCGTTAAAATGCGGGATTGCATGGAAATGATGGGGCGGCTCAACGAAAAATTCAATATTCCGTTTCTGTTCATGGGATATTTCAACTTGATTTTCAACTACGGATACGGCAGAGGAAATTCTTACGGTGTCGCGAAATTTTGCCGCGATGCTATTGATGCAGGCGCATCGGGGTTGATTGTCCCTGATATTCCCCCGGACGAAGCGCAAGAAGGCTATCTTGACGCCTGCCAACAGAACAATCTTCATCCCATTTCAGTCATCTCACCGAATATCTCAGACGTTCGACTTCATAAGATTGCCAAAGTTGCGAGTGGTTTTGTCTACTGCACTTCACGAACAGGCACAACAGGTCGTCCAGAAGCTATCGAGTTCGACTGGCTGAATACTTTCCTGACAAAAGCAAAGCAGTATATTCCCGTACCTCTGGCAGTCGGATTCAGCCTTTCCAAAAGGGAACATTTAGAACGGTTACGAGGTTATGCTGATGTCGCTGTGGTCGGAAGTTATATGATTCAACTATTTGACCGTGAGGGAATTGATGGGGTGCGAAGAACTGTGCGTCTTTTGAAAGGATAGAGAGAAGTAATGTAACTTTCCTGAAATCAAGATGATTGGCTCTCATTATCAGGATGGCGTCGCAAACCTTTCGGTTCTGAACGCTCTGAGTAGTCATACGTTTATCCAATTCATCAATTCGATTGGTCAAACGTTTATCCATTTCCGTCGACAATTGAGAGAGCATTGCATGAATCAAAAGCGCGGAGGTGTGCCGCT
>DTYX01000584.1 GCA_012961655.1 Candidatus Poribacteria bacterium | reverse complement strand
TTTTTAGAACTTACTTATTAAGCAACTTTCAGAAAGTTCTTTAAACTTTTACCAATTAAGGGCGATGGGGAGAGTTGTGGTGCAGGTTTCCCAACCTGCATCGCAAGTTGGAAACTTGCGCCACCATTGGCCACCTGAGAGAGTGCAAAAGATTATTTGAAACTCGCTTATAAGGAGTAATGGAAATGAAATCTAAAGTCGTTGTGGTTACCGAACCAGGAAAGTTAGATATTATAGAGCGAGAAATTCCTCAATTACAACCTGAGGATATGCTCGTAAAGATCGATATGTCTGGCGTTTGTGGGACGGATATTCATGAAGTTTATCACCCGCAACCCTATAGTGGTAGCCAGAGGAGCTATCCCGCTTTTCTCGGCCATGAACCCGTTGGCACTATTGTAGAAATGGGAGATAAAGCGCCGAAGACGGATTCCGACGGCACACCCATCAAGGTCGGGGATAGGATAATCTATGTTGGCATTGGGCGAACGACAAGAAGACATATCCCCTCCATCGGTGGTGCTTTTGCGGAATACGCTTATGTCGGCGGCGATTTTACGATATACAAAGTTCCACCGAGCATTCCAATGGAAACGGCCGTGTTGGCTGAGCCCTTTGAAAATGGACTTCGTGGTTTGGGCAGAGCTTTTCAGCCCGGTTTGCCGTATAGCCTGAATTGCATGGGACCTGGGAAAATTGTGGTGATTCAAGGCTCCGGGTGCATTGGCATCATGACCGTTGCCGCGGCAAAACTGTGCGGCGCTTACAAGATTATCGTCATCGGCGCTCCGGAGAACCGATTGGAGATGTGTCGCAAGTTCGGCGCTGACTTAACTATCAACTTCATGGAGACAACCGAGGAGGAGCGAGCGGAGATGATAAAAAGTTTAACGCCAAGAGGCGTCGGACCAGATATCGTTATGGAGATAGCCGGCGCGCCAGAAGCGTTTCGAGAAGCTCTCAACCTTGTATGCCGCGGCGGGACTGTCGTAGAAGTGGGACATTTCACCTACCGCGGCACCATAGAGATTAACCCCGAAATCCTTATTCGCAAGGATATGCAGATATTCGGCCACGGTGGATTTAGTCTCAGCGATTTCAGAAATGCTCTTAGACTATTCGAGGCTTACGGAGACCAATTCCCATTCCATCAGGTCGTTACAGATAAATTTCCCCTGGAACAGACAATGGATGCCATAAATCTGTCAAGGGAAGAAGGATGCGTAAAGGCGGTTATTGTGCCATAATGTTACATTTTTCACTCCCACATTAAGTAAATAAAGGAAGGAAAAACCTATACGGAACTTTTGGCTTTTCGATCAAGATGAATCGCCTGAAAAGCGAACGCTAGTGAGTTTTATTATCGAAGGATATGCCATGCAAATCTTCTACGCCAAGTAACCAAATCGCGGCGGCTTCTTTGTCTAGGTCTTCGGGAAGAAGAAATCTACCAATATCTCTACATCCATCGGGTCATGTCCGTATCTCTTCGCGAAGCGTTGATGAATCTCTTCTTCATGTGGGGTCACCGAAGTCAGGGGCAAATCGAGAGGCTGACGTCCGCGCCGTGCAGATTCCCCCATCGCGATTTGCAATTCCATATCCTTCCTCCCCTCACACGCATCATAACGTGTTGGCTGATTGTTCAACACAGCTTGGGCGATGCTGTCCATCTCTTCGATGATAGCCAGGCTGCCGGGACCAACCTTGTACTGCGGATAAGGATTTTCCCAAATGACCGGCGGGTCGGTTTCGATTTCGACCCTATCCAAAATCCGCTTGCCGTCCACTTCTTTCGTTATCACTTTGATGGGATATACTGTCGCGCGTCCACCGTTCAACCGTTGCTCCTCTGTTGTTAGATGAACGTCATTTTCGACAATAGTGCCTGTGGTACCATCGACTTGAAAGAAGGTGGCGCTTTTTCGTCCCAGCGCGCAGGCGTGATAAATCGCCGAATACGCGGTAAAAGCCATCGCGCCGTTGGCGAAATCGATGACGCCCATCGACCAATTCTCCCTCGTATATTGGCGAATGTCACTGACGTTCACGCGCGGTATCGGCGTCTCCATCGCGATACCAGTTACCTTAGTCGCCTCCGCGGCAGCCATCATCCGCAAACTACTCATGATGTGATAGCCGCCGGTCTGAAAAAAGCTGTAAATACGCAGAACATCGCCAATTAAGCCCTTATCAATCACCTCGCGTTTCATCAGATGCATCGCGTCGCGAGGATAATTCTCCGCGACTTCTAATTTTACACCATTGCGTTCGACCGCGTCGATAATCAGATCGATCAACGGGAGTGTTATAGCGATAGGCGTCTCAACAATTATATTAACGCCGTGTTCCGCCAAGTAAGTACAGATGGCATGGTGAGAATCCCCAGGGGTGCTAACGGCGGCTACATCCAGTGTCTCTTGCTTCACCAAATCCTGCACTCGTCCGTATGCGTGAACATTATGCTCCGCCGCAATCTTGCGGGCTTTCTCTTCATCTCTGTCGCAGATAGCGACAAGGTTAAAAACATCGTTCATGATGAGAATGTGGGACAACCGTACCGCTGTGCCACGACCTCCCGCGCCAATTAACGCTATATTTAGTTTTGACATAACTGCTCTCCTTCACATCTCAATTTGCATGATTCTTATTTTAGATGATAGTCTGTGTTATGTCAAGTTGTATTCAGATAGAAATTCTCCATGAGAAAAAATTAAGATGTCACGCGAGCTTCTATCTAAAAGATGTAGCGCAAGTTTCAAACTTGCGTTACGAAATTACATTTTGATTGCGATTTCTCTGCTTTGGTGATATAATACTCAAACAATAGTCAATTGATGTTTTTACAGAGGTCAAACTTATGGCTATAAAGAAAATCAAAATAGCAAATTTTAAGAATGCAATATCTATGCAGGGAGATAATTCTAAATGAAACTACTAACACCCATTATCTTGATGATTATCGCTATTCCTGAAGGAATAAATTATGATGAATCCAAAGTACCCGATTACACTTTGCCAGACTCTCTGACGCTCGGGGATGGCATGAAAGTAACGGATGCCACTACATGGTTGAAACACCGTCGGCCAGAGATACTGAGGTTGTTTGAGGAAAACGTCTACGGCAAAATGCCAGGTAGATTGAAGGAAACTGTCTTTGAAGTCATTTCCACCGACTCAGAAGCCCTCGGAGGTAGTGCGGAACGCAAAGAAGTCTCAGTCTATTTCACCGGTAAGAAAGACGGTCCCAAGATGGATATCCTCATTTACCTTCCCAAAGGCATTGAGAGACCCACGCCAGTTTTTGTCGGACTTAACTTCTACGGCAATCATTCGATTAATCCCGACCCAGGGATTATGCTGTCAAAACAGTGGATGCGCGAGGACGAAAGTTTGGGAATCAAAAACAATATGGCGACGGAAAAATCCCGTGGTGTAAGCGCTAGTCGATGGGCGATTGAGCGCATTCTAGCGCGCGGATACGGACTTGCTACCATCTACTACGGCGACCTCGACCCCGATTTCCATGATGGGTTTCAAAATGGCGTACACCCACTCTTCTACAAAGAGGGACAAACGCAACCAAAGCCAGACGAATGGGGGGCTATCGGCGCATGGGCGTGGGGGCTGAGCCGCGCCATGGACTATTTCGAGACCGACGATGACATCGACCACAAACGCGTTGCAGTCATCGGCCACTCGCGTCTGGGCAAGACAGCATTGTGGGCGGGAGCACAGGATGAAAGGTTCGCGCTGGTAATCTCGAACAATTCCGGTTGTGGTGGCGCTGCTCTCTCACGTCGGCGGTTCGGTGAAACCGTCAAGCGAATCAACACCAGTTTTCCGCATTGGTTTTGCGCCAATTTCAAGAGATTCAATGACAGAGAAGATGAACTACCAGTTGACCAACATATGCTGATTGCATTAATCGCTCCGCGCCCAGTTTACATCGCGAGCGCGGCAGAAGACCTCTGGGCTGACCCGCGTGGAGAATTCCTCTCCGCTAAAGGCGCTGACCCAGTGTACCGATTGCTTGGCACCGACGGTTTGGACGCGGAAGAGATGCCCAAGGTCAATCAGCCGGTGATGAGTACCGTCGGCTACCACATTCGACCGGGGAAACACGATGTGACTGAATACGATTGGGAGCGGTTTATGGATTTCGCAGACCTGCATCTAAAGTAGTGCGCTGTT
>DTYX01000583.1 GCA_012961655.1 Candidatus Poribacteria bacterium | reverse complement strand
TTAAAGCGGTAACTGAGCCAAGTGCAATCGTATCATTTGAGATGCCAGCAACACCCTCTGCTTCTGCTTGAGGATTCAGGTATAGTTCATCTTGTCCATAGAGTTCCTCCTGCCATCCAACTTGACGCAAATGCTCGAACACCAGCTTTACCTGATATTGCCCAGTTACCAAAACCGCAACGTCAATATTTTTTCCTTCTTGGGCAGAAGTACCAAAGAGGGTTAATGTTGTGACATCTGCCGTAGAAATGTTAATTTGATTGAGTAACGGGATGATGTCTTTGACGGGGGTTGCTTGTATCAACTCATTATCATTCCTCACAACCGTCATATCGGCTGTCATCAAGATAATCGTATCGCGAGGGATGAGATTCCAATGCCCTTGATAGTGACCTTCGTTCTCTTCGCGACGAAATCCCCCCTTTCCCCCCTTTGGAAAAGGGGGGTAGGGGGGATTTTCGCTTTTTGTTTCCGGCGCCACAGTCGGGGAAGGGTAGCTGAACTCGCCAGAGTTCTGGGTGTTCGTCACTGGCGCAGGCACAACGGTGGTGTCTTGTTTTTCTATTTTTGTAGGCGTTGTCGATGTTTGTTTCTCCGGTTGCTGTTTGCTATCTGGTTTGGGCTTTGGCGCGGGTTTGATTTTCGATGGTGTTTGTTCGGGCTTTGTTGGCGTGGTGTCCGGTTGTGCTGGCGTCCATTTGATGTCGATAGCAGGTTCGATGGCAAGGTTGCCGCGTAGCAATCCCGTAATTCTCAAAAACGTACCTTCTCCCGAAACGGGGCGGTACAATCGCAGCAGTTGATTATCTCCCTCAAGTACCCACACACTTCCATCGGAAGGTTGAAAGAGTATTGTTCTCGGATGCGATAGTCCGGAGACAGTGCCGCGCAAGCTGCCGTCGGGATTTAATGCAAATGCTGTTTTCCTCCCCAACAGCCAACACCCGCCGTCCTTGGTCGCAACGATTCCCGACAATTTCTTGATGCCGCCTTCGGCGATGATGGTACCGTCGCCGCTGATATGAAACACATGCCCCGTTATCGAATCCCCAGCCCAGATTTCATCGGTTTGTGGGACAGACTGGAGATATTTCACCTTCTGTTTTATCGGCTCGGTCAGTTTCCCATCTGCGGTGATGATTTGAAGTCCTCGCCTTGTTGCCACCCACAAGCCACCATCCGCACGCGCTGCGATTGCTTTGGGCGGTGAAGAGAGTTGAACCTTCTCTTGAATGTTTCCGTCGAGGTCGCTTTTTACCACCTGATTTAGCGCGCCATCAGCCACCCATAACGCCCTTTGTGTTTCATCGACTGCCAGCGCCATAGGAGCCTCTAATTCGCTGAATATAAAGGGTGATTCCTCGCCGTAGCGATTCACTTTCCCCAAATAGGGCGACGCAAACCAACACGTCCCATCACTTCGGTCAATGACGTAAATCCCATTTGGGTCTACGCCTTTGATGGATTCAACAACGCGTACCGCGTCATCCTTTACAGACAGACGCATCAAGCGTTGGGTTTCGCCGTTGAGAAACCAGTAGTCCGCTTCAGTGTCAACGATAAATTCCCAACGGGCTTGCGGAATGGCGTTGCCGTGTGCGTCTTTTAAACCTAACGCGACCAAATGTTTCTCCGAAGCCAGTTCCGTCTGCGGCTTATAAGAAACCAGTTGATTGACTGGGTCATACGTGTGAGGAACGGCGGTATTATCCAGCGTGAGTTTGATAGAGCCGACATCAATATTTCTGCTTGGTCCAGAGATACGCGCTTGGATTGTAGGAGTTGCATCCGTGACAACGGACTCAGGCTCAGGTCGCAAAGATGTCTGACTGATAACAATTTGATAGATGTCGCCGACAATCACTGCTTCCGTGATGTTACGATTGAACGGAGCGCCTGATGAGGTTGTGCCGTGGAGTTGGACGGTAATCAGGTATGAACCCAAAAGAGCGGTATTTGTGTAATCTCCAGCGTAGACTCCCTCGCCTATCCCTTCACTGCGTTCGAGGGCATGGTTTGACAAAGATACCGTCTCCGCGAGACCATCCGGTCGGAGGATATGAGCTTCGGCGGTAATATCCGTGATGTCGGCGGGCTTCCTCTTGGAGCCTCTCGCTAACAGTTCCACGCCTATTGATATTTTGTCGCCTGGATTGTAATGAGGTTTGAAGGGCAAGAGGCTGCTGATAATACCCGAAGTCCCAGTAACACTTAAAATATACTGTTCGCCGCCAGTAGGCACGTCAGCACCGTGAATCTTGGCAAACCATTTCCCAGCTTCAGGTTGGTTGATTTTATAGATGAGGTAGTTCTCTCCGCTGGAATATTCGATGCCAGCGGCATTCGGCGTGATGGTTTCTCCTTGCGGAGTTGTCAAAGTGAGTTCTAACTTGCTGCCGCCCCAGTTGAGAATGAGATGCGATGTTTCGATGAGCGGGTCAAATTCAACGGCGTGATTGATGGTTTGCCCCTGGTTGATAAAATCACGGAGTCGCACTAACGTCGTCCCGCCGCGGATTCTTGCCGCCAACGTCGCATAAAAATCACCCAATTCTTGAGCGGAACTGGCGTGCTTATACTGTCCGCCTGTTTCTTTGGCAATCTCTTGTAAGAGCGGTTCGTTAAATTCATCGCCAGAACCGAGTCCGATGGTGTAAATGGGCCAAGTCTTGTTCACGAAATTCGGACTGTTTTTCACAACGGTTAAGGGGGCAGTTCCCGTGTTGTGCGCGCCATCAGTCAAGAGAATGATGACCGTATTTGCATTTTTAGAGGAGGAGCTTTCAAGTTCCTGATAAGCTGTTCCCAAAGGCGCACCGATATTAGTACCAGAGCCGCCGACTTGAACCTGATTGATTTTACCTCTGAGAACATCGACGGAAACGCTACTCAGCGGCTGGGTGACATTGACATCGCCAGCGTAATCTACAACTCCCACATAATCACTCGGTACAACAAAATGGGTGAATTCCTCCGCCGCTTGTCGCGCAACGACAATTCGCTGAGTGTTATTCGTTTCAGATACGGGATTCTTCATACTACCAGAGCGGTCGATGGTGAGGATTATGTTTGCCGTGTCTTGATTTCCATTCAGTTGCAAAAGGGCTTTGTGCGCATCAATTATTCCGAATCCATAATAATCATCTCTTTCTAAACCTTGAGGATGCCAAGCGGTTTCCCGAATTATTTGATAAACTTGTTGATTATTCAACAGGGGATTTTTTGAGAGGATTAATGCAGCTAATCCAGAGACGTGAGGAGCAGCTTGGGAAGTTCCCGTCAATTCATCATAATACTTTTTCCTCTTAAATATATCGGAGCCGCCTAAGATTCCTTTGTTATATGTAACTTCATAACTTGGTAGTGTTGAGAGAATCTTATACCCTGGAGCAACGACATCTAACTCTGGCCCAAAATTACTACCGCCCAATCCGATTCTGTTTCGAAAAAAATCCAACCAGTCCAACTGGCTCCATCTGTTATCATTTTTATCTGTCGCGCCAACAGCCAAAACTTCATCAAAAGATGCAAGCCATGAAACTGGTCCATCATCATTTCCGGAAGACACTATCACAATGCGGTAATTTTTATAAGCGTATTGGATTGCATTGTGTACTGCTTGTCTGTTCGCTATCTCTTCAGGTGATGGAGCTTGTTCTTCATCAGGTCCAAGGCTGATATTAATCACATGAGCGCCGTTATTCACTGCATAAATAATAGCTATACTCAAACCCGATGTTTTTGTTCCTGTTGCGTCCAATACTTTAATCGGCATAATTTTGCATTTAGGAGCTACGCCTGCAATGCCAATTTGATTGTTATAGACTGCGGCAGCGATACCCGCCACATGCGTCCCATGCCCCCTATCATCTTTCGTGTCCGCTTTATTATTAAAGACTCCATTAGGGGAGCGAGTCGCCCCGACGAAATTGAAACCGTAGTAATCGTCGATGTAACCGTTGCCGTCATCATCCTTGCCGTTATTGGGAATCTCGCCTTTATTTGTCCATATTTTATCCTTTAAATCAGGATGGTCATAATCCACACCAGAATCAATAATGGCAATTATGATATCTTCGCTCCCCGGTGTGATTTTCCATGCTTCTGGGGCGTGAATTTTGGATAGGGCATATTGCTTATCAAAATACTCGTCATTGGTGGCATGGATTGGGACACAAAGAAGCAGGCTGAACGCTGTGAACAAAGTAGTAAGAGCAATTAAACGATTCTGTCTTGATAACATTGCTACCCCCTTCATTTTCACTAATATAACATTGCCTTCGCCGCGCGGTGCTATTCGCTTGAAAAAGCGAAAGCCTTCCGCGCTAGCACTTATTCTTCGCTGCCATAACAGGCCAGGTCTTTCTCAAAAAGTTTATGGATGCACTCTTTGACAGCTTCGAGTTGTAATGGCGTCTCCAAACTGCCGTCGGTTTCTAACGAAAGAATTGCTTCGACTGAAGCATTCATAGTGCCATCTTTGATAATGAGTATCTTGCTCTCTCTGGTTTCTGGGTCCCTATTTATATTTTTTATGATATCAACCCCATCCAATCGCTTTGTTAAAAGCCTTATAATAACAAGGTCAGGTTGGAATTTCAACATATGCGTCGCAGCCTCATAACCATTTTTTGCAACTTTCAATTGATACTTTATGTCTGATTGTCGTAAGGCTTGATGGACAACGGTTTCAATCCCCTCCTCATCCCTCTCTTCATCGGCTACTATCAAAATACGTTTTGGCATAAAGGGACTCATTGCCTCAGGAATAGGCATGTTATGCTTTTCCATAAAGTCTATTAAAACTTCAGGAACAATCCGGTACTGTCCACCGGGGGTTTTATACGCTTCTAACTTACCCGCTCTGATCCAGTTATACACAGTTACAGATGACACCTTTAAATACTTGGCCGCTTGGCCTGTTGTAAATATCTTTTTTTTTGTCATGTTTTATTCACCGTATTTCAAGTATTCGCCGGTAATTTC
>DTYX01000582.1 GCA_012961655.1 Candidatus Poribacteria bacterium | reverse complement strand
TCAAGACGACTGCCGCGGCCATAATCGGAAGAAGAAAGCGACATGAGAAACAATTCATAGTTGGCTCCTTTGTTAGTATCTTTTTGGAACACTGCCTAGATGTAAACATCTCAGTAGGGTGGGCACCGCCCACCATTTCGTGGAGTAGCTTTGGTGGGCAATGCCCACCCTACACGATTCCCTCGTGTTAATTCACACCAAGCGTTTAAGAGTTCTCAGGAGAACCTGCCACTCAACACCGTCTTGAAGGCCTCGGCCTGTTTCACGCCCGCGACTCTTCCCCACCATTCGCCCTGTGAGCGGACACGTTCTTCGAATGCTCCCCCGATTAATCCCTGGCTTGCGTGCCGGGCCATCGCTTTCCTCTTAATCTCCGTATAGTCCGTGATGTCGATGACGATGTCCGGCGACAGCATCAGGACATCTCCACAAGATTGGTGGAAGGCATAATTACCAATCGTGTGGATAGCTTTCCAGCCTGGCCCATGGTGCAGTATGTTCGGATGAATTCAAGCGGAGGTCCTGGGTCAGCCACTGTTGTCACTCCGTAGGCTGCAAACTGAGACGAAGAAGCACAAATTGCCTCTTCTGGAGACATCTCCACAGGAGAAGCCTCCACCTTGACCATTAATCGTTGTCTCCTGTCCGATAAACGGAAGAATCTCCTCTTCCGCGCCTACTTTCATTCGTATGAATGAGCTTTAATATGGCACATCCTCCTACCGAGAATCTGAGCCATGGTCATACCACGGTTTTGACAGGCAAAGCATCCGCCACCGTTTCTGATCTCATCGGCAATGAAAGAGTTGTTAAGGTAAGTATGAAAAGTCTCCTTGCAAATTTTGAGAACATCAATGCATTCCAATGGAAGCATAATCTACTGTGATGTCTGGACTATAAGTTGAATTCACATCAAAGGAGATAACATCTTTAAAACCCCCATACTCAACTTTCACGGTCAAGTCATCAAGCTTGGTGATTACAGGTTCAGTTTCAGTTTCTTTGTATGGAAAGATAACTGCTAAGAATTCAAATTCGTTAGTTGGGGTTGAGTTGTTAATCCATATATTATGCGTAAAAAGCCTGTCATCTTGCCCATATTTCCTATAATCTTCACCTGTAACAGGATTAATTAACCCATCGAGTCCCTGCCTATCCTCATACAGTAAGTCATCGCTGTTAGCAATATGCTTGACCTTAACGCGTGTTTTGCCTATCTGATATTGAAATTCAAGCTTCTCTTTGTCGAACTCTATGGAAACATCTGGATAAATGTGATATAACCAATAAAATCTACCTGGTTGGTGAGCTAAGTCTGTCCTTAGCTCGTCAAATATGATAAAGTATTTGTCCCTGACAAAGAGCACATGTCGTCGAAATCGTTTCAAGTAAGGCGCTGACTCGTAATATGCGTTTGTGGCATCGCCAACCCAGTAGACGTAATTTTCCCCTTTATCAAACGCTACTATGTATCCTGCTCGTTTATGAGGAGCGCGGTGATAATATCCGCCGTACTTCGAGAGGGGATAGTATCCATACTGATACTGTCCTTTGCCATCGACCAGAATGCTGTTATGACTCATCGTCTCATCCGCATATCTATCGCTATTATCTGTAGTGCCGCCGCCATGGGTAATCACCTCTCCATAGGCATGAATATCGAAGGCGTTCTCGTTGAAAAAGGAATGGCTGTATCCACCTCTTGGCCGACAGTGAAAAATCATGCCGACAGCTTCATCATAATCCTCGTATGAGCTGGGCAACTTTGAAACTGCCGTCACCCATCCAGCTACTTTGAATAATTTTGTTCTTGTGTCTTCTTCATACGCTTGCGGTTTTTGGTAATAGTGTGGCAATATATACTCTATCCAGGGTCGATGGTAGCTAATTGTAAACATCTTTCGCGATTGGTCACGGTTCTTCAAGAATCTTCCATCGCCCGTCAGGTATGCCAGTTTTCGGAAGTTTGCGATGCGGTTTCCATGTATGCGACCCTTGCTCAATCCACCATTTCCGAAAGAGGTGTGTTGTAAACCTGCAGGAGTTATGTGGATGAAAAAGTCGCCAATGGCTCGATAAAAAGGATTTTTGCCAAATTCAACATCCCCAAAAGCTGTATCAAAGTATATCGTGGCGTTCAGGAGCCATTTCATTTTGGAGTTGCCGTAACCTGCGCCTTCGTTCCATCCTTCCTCAAATCCGAAGCCGTTTGTGACGCCTATCAGATAGTTGACGCCCAGGTCGAAGGCATCTTTTGCAATCTGACTGTGTTCATAAAGGGCTAAACACGCTGGTAACGTGTCCATGAAAGCTTCATATTGGTGGCTTGAGGAGATTAAAGCTATAGAATTAGGATGTATTCGATTACCGTTATCACGTTTCCAGGAGAAGCTGTTGACAATGTGATTAATCCGCCATTCAAGCGATTTGATGACTGTTTCTCTCTCGCTACTGCTCAGTTCATTGTAGAACCAGTCGAAGAAAAGGGCAAGAAATTCGTTGATTTGAGTTGCATCTTCTGGACCGCCCATATATCTGTTAGCATCCTCAGGCAGCGCTCCTTCAGGCGATGAATAGCCTCCTTTGTCCCAGGAAGCGAGTTTTAGAAATCTTTCTTTGCATCCCAGGTATTTTTCGTCTTGATATAAAATGTAAGCAAAGGCGACCATAATCATGTCGCGTGCCATACTGTGATAGTTGCGTCCAATCTTATCCGGAGGTATCCTGTCACTATCCGGGAAATTAAGCCACCAATCCGAGTGGATAATTTTATCTGCGCGATTCTTGATGCGTTCTGCTATTCTATTGCATTCAGAATTCTTATTCTTGAGCGCTCTTATTTCCTCCAAATTCTTCGAGTTAAACAATATGCGCGGATGTCCTATTGAGGCTAAATCTGGTTTGGCAAGCTTTGAACGGTCCCAGGTCTTTGCGTTGGGATGTATGACAAACGAACGCACATCACTCCATTTTTCGTCCTCTGTCCCCACGTTGTACCCCACTCTCCAGTACCACTTCTCTGCTCCAGAAAACGCCGGTAGAGTATTATAAAAGTTATACGGCGTGTCTTTCACTTCTATTTCAATATCGCTAAAATCATCAGTTTTGGAAATTTGCAATCTGAATCTTTGATTATTGGGAACACGCGTCGATTCTGGCACTACGTCCGGCAAATATCCCCAACTGAAGCGCGGAGGATTCAGATGTACTATTTGTCCATCACCCGGTCGGAAATTGACGTATCTGCTGTAATATTCCCTTTCGTCATCTGGGATATTGCATCTTTTATCGATTATCACTTTATTCTCTCCTTTTGCATGAAGGATTTCAAAAGATGCTAAGCAAAAAAAAGCAAAAACTATGCTCATAAAAACGAGACATTTTGAAAGGTTAAATTGATACAATTTAATACCTCACTTTGTGTTTTGGACTCCATCATACTTTGATTATGACACATACTCATGAACTTCGGGTTAAAGAAGTGTGATAATTCTGTGAAATCGCTCCACGGAAAATACCCCCTGAACGGTTACCTTCACCACAAAAAGTGCATCAAGAATTAGAACAGATGCAAGCTGCCGCTGCTAAAGCATTAGTAGGCTTCTGGGTTAAGGTGAGCGACTTGGATTAAACACAATTTTATCCGCAAACTGGACGTGACGTCCAGAGATTTCGATGCCTCCACCAACTTCAGCCGTCGTGAATGTGATTTTTGTACTACCGATTATTACGGTGTCCTCTTTGCCTTTGACCTGGGCGACCGCATTTTCTACGGAAGCGGTGTTCGCATCGGTCGCGGTCAACACATGCAGAAAGTGGTCAACAACTGCCGGTTGGGACGGTGATATTTCGATACGGCATTCCGGCGCCGGCCCCGTATCGCGCTCGGGCGGATAGCTCCTGCCGCCGTAGCTATACAACTCTGATTCGGCTGCGAGTCTCACCTGGGGATTGTGCGGCAGTACGGTCTGGACGAACAGTCGCCCCTTTCCGTTGGTAATCACCAGGTTCGGCGCCTGGCCGGTTGGAGGCTTCATAGCCTGTAGCAGCCACGTCTTCTTGAAGCTGGGGTCCTTGGACTTCACCCGGTCGAAGATCACGAAAATACCAGGACGGATGAAGACAATCTGCCGGGTGAAGTATTCAAGCTTGTTCGGCGAGTAGGCCCGCGTGCAGTCCCCGGCCACATACAGGTAGTCGCCCCGGTCTTCAAAGGCGAGTATATCCGCGATGTCGTAAAGTTCTCGTCCTTTCTGCCATGCGGCAGCGTCTGAAACGGCGCCGTTGTGATGCGGCCAGTTGTGATGCTGTCCGCCGTCGTTGCCTGTGACATTCCCGGCGCGGATGCTCGGCCAGGTCTCGTCCGCATCATAGACCAATATCGTGTTGTGGGCGATGCTGCGCAGGTAGTAGTTGACAACGTGGTCCGATGCAAACTTGTCGTAATGGCCGCCGTCGCTGACCAGTTCCTCATATTTGTAGATTAAAAAATGCCCCACGTCAAGGTGCTGGTGTGCGGTGAATCGATCTCCGCATTTGAAAAAGAAGTACGTGGCGTCCTCATTCCACGAGCTACGCGCATAGACATAACCGGGACCGGGGCTAATGTGCGAGAGCTTGAACTCCTTCAGATTGCCTTTCCCGACGGTCACATCGCGCCACAGAAAGTCCTTGTATGCGTACACGCCCACACCCGACCGCGGCGTGGTCTCGTTAAAGGCGTGGACAACTTGATGTGCCGGGTCGTCGCGGTAACGGTTCACCAGGATGCGCCGGGCTGAGAGCGTTTTATCACGGTCGCCGCCAAACACCCGACCGCCGCCGTCGCCCATTGGGATGGGCCGGCGTGTGTTATATTCGCGAATCCCCGGGTAAGCCTCGAACATTCCTGCAACAGCGCGGTTTTTGAAAAACTTGGGCGCCAGCGCGTAGTAATCCAGCCCCTCGCAGTGGCGTGCTACCTCACAGAAGAACAGCCACTCGTACAGCCAGTAATTCACGTAATATCCTTCCGCCCAACCGCCGCCGTCTCCGGCCATTTCGAGCGCCGGAGCCGCGCGTGTCCGAAACTCCTGTTCCAGCGCCTCAAGAATCGCCGCTGCACGAGCGTTCTCGTAGTAGGTCGCGTAACAAGCCAAACCAATTCCCCAATTTTTGTATCCATACCAGCCGTTGTGGAATACGTGGGTCTCGGAGCGGATGTTGGCGTCAACGGTCTTGTTCATGTAGTCGTGGAACTGTATGCGCTCCTCTTCAGTCCAGTACTCGTAGCAGAGGTCATAGGCAATTGCGCAACTTGCCAGGTCATCGGCGAAACGGACATGCCCCTTTCGGATGGGACCATTGACGTATTTCATGGCCATTTGTACGGTTCGTTTGCTAATCTCTTCATCCCCTTCGATCGCGCAGACGAGCGCCATCGAAATCATCTTCTCGAGGTCGCTCGCTGCTTTGTTGCGTGCCACATCCACAACACGTCTATAGGCCTCGGGACGCTGCCTGGCCAACCTCTGCAAGCGTTGCCGGGAGCCCAACAGGCGTGGGTGGTCTCGGGAGATTGCGTGCTTTGTTACTTTGTTAGCCATTTTTCCCCTCCTTCTGGACTTCGGAATCGTATCTGGTTGCTTTGATGCGACAGGTTGAGTTGCTATTCCAAGTGATGCTACGGATGCAGCGCTGACTGCCGCTGCCTTGATGAACTCGCGCCTGGTTATCTCTCGTTTCATACCTCCCTCCCCTTCGTGCTTTTTGGTATGACTGGCAATATGATGTCTTCCATCTCCGTCCCACGCCTTTTTTAACCACCAAGACACTAAGGCGCTAAGGAAAAAAAGAGCGGGTGAGCGGGTGTGAAAATCGGAGTTCTTTTCTCACTTTCCCACTTTCTCGCTTTAGTGTTCTTAGTGTTCTTAGTGT
>DTYX01000581.1 GCA_012961655.1 Candidatus Poribacteria bacterium | reverse complement strand
GTTTATACGGCAACACATAGCCGATGCAACCTCGCAGTTGTCCATGTTTGTGAAGGGTTACGAATGCTCCCCTTTTTTGTAACAAATTTTTGTCTGTTACCTCAAACTCCGGCGGCTTCTGTTTCCTAAGATGGCTTTCGATAGAAGCGCGCGCTATCTTCAAGAGTAAAGCCTGGGATTCAACGCTAATATCTTTTGATATTTTAGAGTTCATCTCTCTCCCCCCTTCTCGGAAATTTTGACGTTGAGAGGGTTGGTGAAATCTGATAAATCCGCTTACTGACTTTTCATTCACGCCCAAGTTATCGCGAGTTTATTTTGCGGATGCACAGCCCATAAATCGGTGATGCGGAGATTGTCGAAGAAAATGCCGCTTTGGGCATAGACCAGAAACCCTATCTTTCCTTGTATACTAATGATTTTTATAAGTTGCATACTTGACCAATAAGCGACTTCCACCTTTATGATATATTCCCCTGAATTTACGGACGTCGTGCCGACCACATATAACAGCACAGAGATTCAGGTTTTCGCTACGTCTCTTCACTACTCACCTCAAAAATAATTAAGTTTGAAAGAATTATTATGGATAAACATATCAAATCTTATCGTAGTTTACTTTCCATGCATTATGTTTCGCTGTTTTTAATATTAGCATAGAAAATCAAACTTGTCAATGAGGAAAAAGTGAATTTGGGACAGTTTTGCGAAGCAAAATGGTGCGTAGCCTATCATCTGGAAAAGAGGAATGAGAGGAAGGAAAGTCAATAGGAATGCGAAAGGCGAAAAGAAGGAGCATATCTTTACCTTCCGCTTCCGAAGCGATATTTCAGCCGTATTATCTGTTTAAATTAATGACTCCTCTAAAGGTGGGAGAAAGGAGAATACCAATATGGTAATCCACTCCTACAATTTTTTTAGCGCTTTGAGCAAGTAAATATGTCCCATAACCCTCTCCGCAGCCTGCATCCATCGCTATTTTATCCGTAACATACGGCAGAGCATATTCATACACGACGTAATGTTGCCAATACGACGGGAGGGTTGTCGGATTTTCCGGGTCAATTCTTTCAGCCATCTTTTATCACCTTCAAGTATACCTCTTCGATCTTTGGAACAATAACATCCCACAAATAGTTGCTCAAAATCTTTTTTCGAGCGTTCTTGCCCATTCGTATTTTCTTTTCGTAATCATTAAGCAATTTCTCCAATGCTTCTTTGATTGCTAAAGGGTCTTGCGGTGGTATGAGCATTCCCACATCAGGAGAACCTATCACCGTTGAGGTTGCGCCAACATCAGTGGCAATCACTGCTTTTCCACATGCCATCGCTTCTAAAACTACCGTCGGCATCCCTTCCGACAACGAAGGCAAAACAAGGACATCTACGCTACGCAGAAAATCGGGGATTAGTTTTTTATCAAGCGCGCCTTCAAAGGAAATATTTGTTTAAATTACCATACGCGCCATAGTCATAAGCTCGTGCTTTGACTATAAAAGATGTGGGTGCTGAACCGCTCCAAAATGCTTTAATCCACTGACCGCCTACGGTCCAGGTAATTCCTGAACCACTTTGATCAGCAGTATTCAACGCGGAAACGGAATTTCTATCTCCATTCCTATCGTTTCTCGGAAGATACGCTGCATCAACCCTTCCATGTTTTGGAAAATATCCTCCTGGTC
>DTYX01000580.1 GCA_012961655.1 Candidatus Poribacteria bacterium | reverse complement strand
GTAGAGGGTCAATCCTCATCGCCAATGTTGGTAAAGCTTCCTAAGCTAATAGCACCGACCGTTTCCGGTCTTTTAACATATCCATTTTCCATCAGTCGCCCTTATTACCCGATTGCAATAGATTCCGAGTAGTACCATCCTTGCTTCAAGCCGATATTCCCGCGTGCGTACAACCGAATTGTCGGGTCAAGCGGGTATCTGCCGAGCCGTGCGCCGAAGATAGCCAATCCGCCCTTATTTTGAGTGTCGGGCTTCACGGCAAATTGCGCTACAAGTTTTCTCTCCGCTGTGAGGATATCTCGGATTGCGCCCTTTCCGGCGAAATCAACGTGGGTTATGGTCAGGTAGCCATACGAACCGTGATGAAAGGCGGCGTTGTGCGAGAGCGCGCCACGGGCGTCCGCTGGGTCATCTGGCAGCTTTACAGTTTCAATTTCGACGCCGTTGATGCTCACTGTTACATCCGTCGGATATCTTCTATCATCCGTCTGCGGATAATCAACAGGTTTGCGTCGGCTCGGCCAATCGAGCTTTTCGCTATCGGCTTTCGCCGCCATTTCGACGATGAGGTCGAGACTTCTAATTTCATCAACATCGATGCCCTCTGGAATCGACAGGCGATATTCAATCCGCCCGGTTCCATAGCCGTAAACTTTCTCCTCGTGTACAGGCTCGACTTCTGCAAAGGTCTTATTGTAGAACTCGTTTGGTCCGAATCGGAGAACACAGGTTTGCGAGTCGATGATTTCGGCTCTGGGAGCCTTTTGAGCATAGACATCAAGGTTAATATAATTTGCCGTCAGCAGTTGTCCCGCTTCATCTTCCAGCCACGCGGTCAAAGTTCCGAGAGATGGTTCTTCTGGCAAGATGAATGCTATGACCGGAAGTGGTGCAACGCGGTACTGCTCCCAGTTTGCGGGTGATTCTCCGTATAGTCGCATGCTTGACTCGCCGTATACATCCACGGCGTCCAGACGCCATTTCAACGTTAATTTCTCCGCCGGTTTGTCTGAAAAATGGCTGATGTACAGAGGAATTTTAACGTCTTCGCCGGGCTGATACTGCGGGCATGGCGGAGCATCAATCACCAGAAAATCGAGGTTATTCAAATCTCGATAACTGAAGTTGGGCGACATCTCGCCATAGCCGAATTCTTTTAAACGTCGGTCATAGTTCATAAAGCCGTTGTGCTCCCATTCAATATCCATCAACTCGGTGTAAATATATCCGCAGATTTTTTCATGTCGGCGCAGCAGATTCGTCTGATATTTGAAACCCCAAGAGATATCCCGGTCGCCCCCTCCGGCTGATACCGCGCCGTATTCGCTGTTCATCAACGGTTCTGTGCCTTGAAAACGTCCTTCGACGAAATTGAACGGTGAACCGGGATAACTGTTTTCGACGACGTTCTCTATGTGCGCTTTGGTCTTTTCGTAATCGTCGATGTAGAAATGCCAACTGTTGATATCGGTCGCTACGTGGTCATATCGACAGGCGGAATTATCCTCAACCAACCGCGTCGCATCCAGTTTTTTGGTCAAGCGATACATCTGTTCGACCCACGCCTGATGTTCTTCGGTATAACCTTCGTGTCCGATGCCCCAGGTCTCATTAAAATCGCACCAGGCGATAATCGACGGATGATTAAAATCGCGGTCGATGGCATTGCGGAGGGTCATCTCCCAATGGCGTTTGGATTGTTCCGTATAGTGCGTGAAATTCGGCATATCGCACATCAGCATTACGCCCAAAACATCAGTCCAGTAGAGATAGCGCGGTTCATCGACTTTAATGTGAAGGCGCAGGAAATTAAAACCGAACTCCTTCGTCTTCAGGATATCATTTTTCATATATTCATCCGAAGGATAGGTGTAGATTCCCTGCGGGTTGAAGGATTGGTTCAGCGCCCCCATCAGATATATCGGTTTGCCGTTGAGCAGAATATACTCGTAAGGATTATCTCCGTACTTGCCGCGACTCACCTCGCGCATGCCGAAGTAAGTCTTCACTTTGTCCAGCGTTTTGTCGTTTTGCGTAAGAGTTACAGTTACATAGTACAGATGCGGGTGGTCTGGACTCCAGAGTTTGGGATTGAGAATCTCAGCGGAAATATTGACGCGATTGTCGCCGGGTTGCAGTTGCATAGAAGTGGTCGCTAAAAAATCTTCGCTGGATTGAATGAGCAGATTATAATCTCCAGCTTCAAGCGTTGCAATATTAAGTTGAAAATGGGCGGATGAATTCGTCACATCAGGGGTGATGCGAACACGCTCAATGTAAGTATCCTCGCGCGCCTCCAGATACACCGTTTGCCAAATGCCGCTGGTCGGCGTATACCACCCCGTCTGCTTACCCGACGGAATTTCGGGATGCGTTACATCATAGGCTCTGACGGTAAGAACATCTGCGCCATCAAACTTCATGAAATCGGTTATATCGAATTCAAAAGTTGAATATCCGCCTTCATGCTGACCGACAAAATTGTCGTTGACCCATACCTTCGTTTCCCAATCGACTGCTCCGAATTTCACAATCACCCTTTTGCCCGCCCAATCCTCTGGGACTAAAATCGTTCTCTGATACCAAGCAGCGCCTTTATATTCAATGTCATTCACCTCTGAAAGTTCGCTCTCCCATGGAAAGGGAACGATGATATGCCTGCTGTAATTATGTCCCCCTCTGGAGTACCATTTTTCACTTTCACCGACCGCGTCTGGGTCAAAATCGAAAGCCCATTTGCCGTTTAAATTCAACCAGTCATCGCGTTGAAAATCTGGTCGCGGGTGTTCCGGTCTAGGAATTTTTTCTGCCATAGTGATTTCCTCCATATTGCTTAGTGATTACGTTTTAGAACTTTTGTTACATTATCTTATTATTTTCAGGCGATAATTGAAAAAGTCTTATAGTATATCAATCAACCCGATATCTCTCCACCGCGTCCATATCCAATTCACCATACCAGTCCAGATGTTCTTTCAGCATCTTCTCCTCAAATACTTCCACATGACCACGCGGCGCCAGTTCGCGGGCTAAGGCAATCGTCTCCGGCAGACGGTAGAATCGTTGATTTGGGTCGATTGTCAAACGGAAATCGCGTCCGGCGACATCCCATATAGCCTCACAACGTTCTACCATCAGTTCCTCGAGCTTGCAGTTCGTAACTCCTAATTGTAATGGTTTTTGATTTAATTTTGGGGTAATTGTTCTTTCGGAGTAGCAGGTTTTCAGCCGATTCTACATAGCAACGCTAATATTGTGTTGCGTTTACGCGAGACAAGTCTCGCTACTCCAAAGAATAGTTACGTCTGTGCGAGACAAATCTTGCTATTCTAAAGCTACCAACTCTTAAATGCGTAGGTGGGTTTCCCGGTGAGGAGTCCCAGTATTCCCCATACGCTACCCATAATGAACTCGCCTAAAATCAATCCCATAAACAATGGGAACGCCCTGCGGTAAGCTCTTATCCCGCCGTATTTGAGGATTATCCACTTGGCCGCCCAACTTATAAAGAAGGGGAACCAGAGTTTCTCGAAGTGGTAATATCCCGCTAAAGGATACCCTAACGGATGCAGACGCCACCATAAAAACCGCAGTCTCAGAGCTGTGTTTATGAGGACGAATATGAATCCGAAACCTGTGAAGCTCAGAAACGTCATGTCAGGTTCAGCCGGTCTGGTCACCCACCGTTCTATGACGGTATAAGCCGCCACACCGCGCCATGCGCCTACGCCGCCCCATTTGTAGTTGAATTGCAGGAAACCCCAGAAGGTAACGAATATGCCTAGAAAGCTCGAAAGCATCATCACCTTCCAGAGCTTTCTGGTATCTATGTCAGAACGCTCAGCGAGCTTGAATCCTTCAAGCACAAACGGCATCGGATTGTTTCTGAGTTCTTTGGTAAAAGTCCAATACGGAGCAGCCACAGTCAAGGTTTGCTGTGATATCTTTCGACTGCCCACAGCCGCTACTATCAATTGAAGCGGTCCTGAATAGTGAATTCCCTGCAGAGGCGGTCCAAGTTCAGCCCTCATCCGGGTGAAAGCAAACATTATAGCAAAGTATATCAGGAAGAATGCGAGCGGAAAGAGAACGGACATCCCCGCCTGAGATACAAATATGACCAATGACGCCGTCCCCAAAAGCCCTCCCAAGACCGCTGTTCTGTATTTCATCGGTTCGCCTGAATCGTCCAAATCCGAACGAACGCCAATTGCCTTTTTCA
Source organism: Candidatus Poribacteria bacterium (assembly GCA_012961655.1). Lineage (GTDB taxonomy): Bacteria > Poribacteria > WGA-4E > DTYX01 > DTYX01 > DTYX01. Next base: position 1,188 of record DTYX01000580.1, on the reverse strand, counting down.
GCACTTGCCAGAGATATTTTCGACCTATAAAGAGCGCAACGGCTGCTATCCCCAGATACGAACCGAGTATCTGCTGGTCTGGAAATGGATACCCTGGTAGATTCACCCCCGCAACGCTTCCGATTACTCTCTCAGCCTTCCAGACAATGAAGAGAACCCAACATGAGAAGAGTAAATCCAGCGGTATCGGAAAAGCCAAACCGATGGCGTAAGGGTTGATTTGAACGGGAAGATTCCCGATGGCGTTGAGGGGCTTATCGACGAAATGTTCGCCGAGGTTGTATTTGAGAGGTATTTGGGGGAATACGGGGAAGAGAAAGTTCAAGCCGTTTATGATGTCGATTCCAGCGGCAATTCCGAAACCGAGCCAGAGCAACTTGTTTGAAAAGAAGTTTCCCTTTGAATCATCGCGCGTCATCTCAAAAGGCAATTGTACCAGCGGGTAGGTCAGTTTCTCTCTTTCTATCCACTGCTTCCTGATGATGGCGTTGATGCAGAGCATAGTAAAAACCATGACAGTGAGGAAGAGCGTCCACCAGAACATCGGTTCAAGCCATCCCTTGATATGCTGAGCGGTGTAAAAGGTCGATTCACCTTCGTAGAACCCACGAAGTACATTATCGTCTTTCACACTGAGCCATTGAGGGACATATCTCCAAAATAGCGAACTCCACTCGTTCTCTGGAGTAGCAAACCAGCGAGAAGTGCCCAGAGTGCAAAACACGGTCTGGGTGAAATCGTGCCCACTGACGGTGATAGCCATCAGCAGCACAGCATAAATCGTCAGCATCTCACCCCGGTTCAAGGCAATCTTCGGCAGGAACTTTTTGATGGGGAGGTTCAGAACTGTTACCAGAAATAGGCAGAAGATAGCGTTGAAAAATATCCCCATAGTGGTGGGATACTGTGTCCCCCAAACGGTCTCCCACTGCACTACGAGGTAAACGTTGATAGGCATAAATGCAAGACCAATCAACACAGCGCGTAACGTCACGCCACCTTTTTTTCCCTTACCCCGCATAACTTTCTCCGCAAAATTCTCCAATTTTTCTGAATGCAGCCATTCTTGACATCGTCATGTTTCAACCTCAAACACAGTTTTTAGATAATTTCCCGGACTTGTGTTCCTTTACTCACGCAAGTCCGGAGACATGCGTTACTTCATTCTGGCGCGTTCCTTATTTCAGT
>DTYX01000579.1 GCA_012961655.1 Candidatus Poribacteria bacterium | reverse complement strand
TTTTTCCGTAGAGCCGTCCTTTACCAACCCAAATTATTTCATGGGGAATTTGTATTCTTGCTAGAAATTTTAGTGAAAAGTGAACTACATCATCACATTTTACGTTTCACGTTTTGCGAGGTGAACAAAATGCCTGAAGATAAAGAAAATGAACCGGAGTATTCTACTCCAAAGTTATCAGATATTGTAGATATATCTATCCTTCAAGATATTCAAGACTGGTTTGCCCGATTCACAGGGATTTCCGGCGCCATTCGCGACCCCGATGGATTTTTTATAACGCAACCGAGTATGAAAAACGCTTTCTGTTCCACCATAATAGAAGATGAATACGGCTCTGAGTGCTGCCGGATATCCAACCAGAAAGCCGCTAAAATAGCGGCTGAAACGGAAAAACCGACCAAATATGTCTGTCATGCTGGATTAACTCAATTCACCGCTCCCATTATTGTGGAAGGTGAAACTCTGGGATTAGTTGTTGTCGGCGATAGACCTGTTGAAGCGTTAAGCGAAAGTAAAATTCAAGAGATAGCGGAGCGAATACACCTAGATAAAGCAACCTTACAAAAAGCGGCGTCGGAGTTGCGTACATGGTCAGAGGATGAAATGCATGACGCGATTCAATTTTTATATTCTATCGCCAACACGATAGCCCGTATCGGCTACCAAGGCTCTCAACTTCAGAAGCGGGTCAACGAACTTTACAGCTTACGTATGATTAGCGGAATGCTAATCTCTTCCCCCGGTTTGCAAGAGGTTTTAGATGTCATTGCAGAATCCGCCACACGGCTGCTAAATGTGAAGGGATGTGCCATCAATCTGATTGATGAAGAGGAAAACAAGTTGTATGTCAAGGCATTTTACAATGTAGAGGGGAGTTGTCTAGAGGAACGGGTCGCGTTTTTGGCAAATAGAGCTTTTATTCAGCAAGTGATGAGCGGGGACGTCGTAATCGCTGAAGATATTACGAACATCCCTTGTCCTCTAAGGTCGTCTGAAGCAGAAAAGAGGGAAAGATGTTCCATACTCTCTGTTGGTTTGATTTCCAGGGATAAAGCTATCGGTACAATCCATGCATATATATGTGAATCTCATGAATTTACCGAAGAGCAGATTGCCCTGTTCCTGGCTATTGCAAATCAGGCTGTAATTGCCATTGAAGGCGCTAAATTGTATGAAGAGAGTCTTGAAAAACATCGCCTGGAGCAAGAATTGTCGCTCGCCTCAGAGGTGCAGTATCAATTGCTCCCACACGAATGTCCGGATATTAAGGGTTTTGAAATTGCAGCAGATTGCATATTTTGCCGATATGGAATAGGCGGCGATTTCTACGATTTTATACCCATCTCTGAGAGACATCTTGGCATCACAATCGCCGACGTGGTCGGAAAAGGTGTGCCAAGCGCTATTCTAATGGCCGAAGCGCGTGCGGCCTTACGAGCACAAGTGGAAAATATACATCATCCAGATGAGATTATTGAGCGAGTCAACCGAACACTTTATCGTGACACCAGACCGACAGAATTCGTCACAATGTTTTACTGTCGATTAGACATAAATCAAAAAACTTTAGCTTATACTAATGCAGGACACAATCCGCCTGTCTTAGTTCGAGATGGAAAATTAACGTTATTACGAGAAGGCGGCACCATCCTGGGATTTATCGAAGAGGCTGAATACGAGGAAGAAAGAATCCAACTCATACCAGGCGACTTACTATTTCTGTACACTGATGGGATAACAGAAGTTAAACCCATCGACGGCGAGGAACAATTCGGCGAAGAACGACTACATAGAATTTTACAGGAAAATGCCTGGATGGACGCAGATGCAATCAAAGAAAAAGTTTTGCATGAAATTCATACCTTCGTTGGCGGTGAACCACTCAATGATGATTTAACTATGATAGTTGTGAAGGTGCTAAGCAAGGACAGGTAACATCTTAATGAAGAACTGTTGACCGAGAGAATCCAAATGGTAAATAACGACTAAAAGACCTAAAGTCTAGGAAAACTCAGGACGTGTAAAAGTCCGGGCTGAAAGAGCGAAGTCAGAGAGGAGAGAAAAACTCTGGCTTCGCATTCTTTTGCTAAAATTCGAAATAGGCAAAGCCGTGAAGACCAAAAATCTCGCCTAAAACAGTAGCCCAAAATCCGTTACCTACTGCCTCTCCCATGATGAGTCCTAAGAAAAATGGCGCGAAATGTCTGTATGATTTGATGCCACCGAATTTCAGCGCTACTACTTTCGCTAACCAGCCAAAAAGAAAAGGCGACCACAGATATTGCATGGTAAAAGTGTTGGCGACGGCATAACCTATCGGATGAAAATGCCACCACAAGAATCTAAGTCTCATAAACGCCAGAAAAGCGTAAAACAAAGCTCCCACACCCATGAAAAGCAAAGCTGGAGGTGAGGATGAAAGAGGGTTACTAATCCATCGTTCAAGTTCGTCAAAAGCCCATCTTCCACTACTGACTCGCCACTGTTCGCAGGCATCGGCGCCATACTTGTAATAAAGATTCAGTGACGACCATGAAGATATACCGATGTAAAGAATCATCCCTGCAAGTATCGCCACGGTAAGATGGCGTCCTTTTACCGTGTAT
>DTYX01000578.1 GCA_012961655.1 Candidatus Poribacteria bacterium | reverse complement strand
TCTTCTATCCCTACTAATGACTTTGTCACAGCTCAGGAAATTGTTGATAGACTTCCGTATTCTTTCAATTTTATTAACAAGTTACCCAAGCCGAAGTCAAAAATACAGCCTGAGAGTCCGTATAGAGTTTCGATGAATTTGTCTGACCCGCAGAAGGGAGTTGCTTGCTATCTTCATAAACAACAATGTCTCACATGGGATGCAGGACAAATTTCTATCGATAGTGAAGAAAAATGGAAGTTCTTGAACGGCGGATGGTTGGAAGTGTATACTTTTCACACTTTGAAAAATAGTGGACTTTTTGACAATGTTCGAGCCAACGTGGTCTTAAAGGGCAGCGACGTTGAGCACGATGTTATCTTAACCTGTAGAGCCACGCTAGCTGTCTGTGAATGCAAAGCTGGTGCGAGCATGTCAATGATTATGGGCAAACTGCGTGCTATTAAGGAAACGTTGGGCGGTACGTATGGTAGAACCTTCTACGTGACAGCAAGAAACAAATTAGACAAACGAGTTAAGGCTGTTGCCAGAGATTATGGGGTTACCGGAATCATAGAAGGCCCCCAGTTATGTAACATCGCAGAAATCATTCAGCAAAATCTAAGATAAAATTCGAACGCTAATGACGTGAGGAATTAAAGTGAGAGTTCTATTTTCCCCTTTAGGGATGTCCTATGGCAGTTTATTTTCCGCCATTGTCTTAACCAAACCCGACCATGTCGTCGTCATCACTAGCAAACGAGCCGCGGCGAATATCCCGCAAGTCGTTGAACAAGCAAAGCCCTATCATCCAAATTTTACCCTGGAATATCATACACTTGCCGACCCCTTTACAGGGTTCCTTGAGGGGCGCACCTTAGCTAAGAGCTTGGCGAGAAAAGCAGGCGACGAGAATATAGCGAATTTAGTCGGCGGCACCACGGCGCTGCAAGACGCCGTCAAATGCTTGTCGGATTTGATTGGCGCCAGAGAAGTTGCGGTCATTGACAGGCGCCCCATAGAAGAACAACGTGCAAATCCTTTCTTCGTGGGTGAACTGGTGGAAGTCCTTCCGATGAGATGAAGAGAACTGCTACCGAGGATTCCTGATAGGGTCTCCTGTTGTCGCGGCTCTCAGGGGATACCGGCAGACATTCTCGGGCGCTAATCTCCGGGAGGCAGAGCCTAAATGTCGCAAATTTGGTGCATAGGTGTAAGTTTTCTTTCAGCTTACGGCGAGAGAACTGCAAGGGGAGATTAGCGCGCGTTTTCGTTCACCAAGGATTTTTCTGAACTTAGGTGCTGTTTCGGGGGGTAAAAATGGAGGATTTCGGGGTGAACAGAACTTTTGCGATCAAATGTGCAGTGGTTCGCACCGAGCTTGGGAGAGGAGTTTGAATGGGGAGTAGAACGCTTCCAACTCCCATTTGATAGAGAGGAAAGATTCGACGCCTTGTTGGGCTTTCTCCCAGACGTGGTGAGCAAACGCAATGGCGACCTCCGTCAGCACATCCAAGGCTACACTGTGCAACGTCACCCGATGCGGGACTCCACGTCGAGCGTAGGCACGTTTGGAAACTAACCCAGCGTATGCACATGCCACTAACTCCCAATGTTTCCGGATCCCCTCCAGACAGCGCATCTGATACTGGCTTAGTCCTTCGTGTTGCTGACACTCGCGATGAAGACTCTCCAACGGCCAACGCGCAAGCCACACCGAAAGGATGCGCACGGCATCGAACCACAGTGCATTCGTCACCAACAGCATTGGATCTCCTTGGCCGATTTGATCTGAGAAACAGAGGAGGATCTTCTTTTTCCCTTCAAGCTTGGAGATATGCATCTCCTCCAGATGACACCAATACACACGTCCATAGAGCTCTACTTTGTGATACCGATACTTCGGTATCTGAGAAAGGATCTGCTGAAGTTGTGGCCACTTCTCGGACGTCCTACGATGCCAATCTACCGTACGATTCTTCTCCAGACTCGACACCCAGATCCGACCGGCCTGTTCGATCGGATCAATCACTTGCTGCTCCAGATACACGTTGTCGAAAGCGAACACCCCTGCGATGTCGTCGGAAAGCATCTGTTCGATGATCCCGCGTGCGATGTCCGGCTTGGTGTGAACCTCCAATCCCAACTCTTGTCCTTCCTCGCTTTCACCCACTTCCTGGTTGAAATACGGTCGCAGATACAACGGATAGCTCTCTCCCAGCTTGTTGTAGCTGGAGGTGACCACGCAATGACACAGAATGTCTTTATCCTGACAATGGTCATACAACCATCCCACCCCTTCCATATGCTCCCCCGTCTTTTCCAACAACACCTCATCGATCGCAATCACCCCTCGCTTGCCTGGACGGAGAATCGGATGACGCTTCAAGCGCTCGATGCGGAGGGATTCCACGTCCACCTCCTTCCCATCCGACTCGGTCAGGAAGCGATTGGCATTGCTACTGTGCCGCTTCAAGGACCCACAGAAAAGGCTATTGATGCTCTCCACATTGGCCTTCACCGGCATCAGCAAGCCGGTCTCGTATCGCAGAAAGTGGAGGAATTGCGCGTCAGTGAGGAAACAGGAACGATATCCGCTATACATCTGCTCCACCGTCGAGGGAATCGAATAGATCGGTATCATCTGAACACCTCCTCTTCTCGATGTAGTGTACCTACACAGCCATGTCCAGATGTAACATACGAAATTTATCCGCTGCGAGCCACTCCTTTTCTAATACTGCTCAAATGTTCGCAAGAGTTTTGAAGAGAGGAGATTAATTCGGAGCAACTATAATAGATTCAGTTACTTCCCTGCTGATAAGGGGTCTCTGCCTCCCAAAACGATTTTCGAAAATTTGGGGAAACCGACAAAATTCGATTAGTCTTTGTAATATCTGGAGTTATGACTTTTCGCCTATTTTACCCCTTATTCGAAAACTTTCGAAAATCGCTTTTCCCGAGAGGAGCCGAAGGCGATTTTCGAAAATTCCGATTTTGGCGGATTTTGGGCATTTGTAAGAGATTGGAAGATACTATGTTACAAAACAGGCTGAAAGGGGAAAATGCGATTTTTTCGAAAATCGGTGCAACTGGGGAAAAGGGCAACCGATTTTCGAAAATGGCGGTTCATATAAAACAAGGAGTTAGGTGCGATCCATGTTCAAACGCCGAGATTTTGAAGTCCAAACTGAGGCGATTTTCGAAAATTTTCGGCGATTTCCGTGAAAGTA
>DTYX01000577.1 GCA_012961655.1 Candidatus Poribacteria bacterium | reverse complement strand
ATTAAATTTAAACAAAATAAAAATAGCTATCTCAACAATACCGGATTTTGAAACAAACCTATTACTAATCAATAAAATTAGACAAACAAATAAAAAAGCCCGTGATAGACATCATGTCTATCACGGGTACTCTGAGCATGTTGTCTTAACAGCTATATAAGTTCTGATTGTTTTCTTCTTCAAACATCAAAATACCCATCCAGGATAGTTTTAAACGCCTGGTGTACCGTTCATCTTTGTAGGATGAACATTGTTCACCAAAACCTGCTTTATTTTTCTCGGTTTTCAAGTCTAACGTATATTTCATCGGCAATTTCCCTGTCCACTGCATACTGAGTATTGCCAACCTGAAACACATAAGATGGGAACCTACGGATGAGATTTATCGGTGTGCCTGGCAGGATACCGATTGCCATAAGTTTCTGGATTTCTTGTGATTCTTTAGCTTGCACATACGCAATTTTGCCATCTTGACCTGGATTTAGGTCAGCAAGTGCTGCAACCAACCGGCTACCTACTTCTTTCTCTTTCCGACAACACTCTCCAGGGGGAATTGGTCGGCCATGAGGACAAACTTTGGGATGTCCTAACAGGATACAGATGCTTTCGTCCATTCCCTCATAAAGGAGATGCTCAAATTTACAGGCTGCAGACTCAATAAGCTGATGCTTTGTCTCCAAGATATCACTTAGCAATCGTTCTGCTAACCGATGCCTGCGGATAGCTTTTTCCGCCTCTGTTCGTCCCTCATCCGTAAATTTCAATAACATCTCCTTGGGAAATAATATTAATCCTAGGTCAACGAGTTCGCTTATTTCCGAGGCGTTCTTATCCAATCCCAGCGCATTCAAACTGATGCTATCTCTTTGTGTCTCTTCAAGGTCAGTCCAGAGTTTTTCCAACAACTCTTGGGCAGGTTCGCTGATGTCCATTTTTAACCTCCTTGCAGCAAAGGTGTTATTAGGTTAAGGGTTTAAGAGTTACTCTTTCACCTATTTACCGTTCACCATTTTATCCTTTCCTTTAGAAATTTTACCCATTTCGGTTCCGCGGGTGTTTCATAGCCGCAGTTTGGGCACTTGAGCAACTTACAATGTCCCTTTCCTTTGGAAAGAGGGCAACTATAGCAAGCCGATTTACTCTCTGATTCAGTAAATTCAAAACCACAAAAATTGCATCTCATTTTTTATCATCCTCCAAGGCTCAGGTTAATTCCGAATATATTTAACGCTTTAGTCAACAAGAACCCAGTACCAAACGCCAAAATCAGGATAGCGACCGCCATCATCAACGTTGCTTTCACCCCGCGTTCCTTTACCATTATCAAAAATTGAGCGATACACGGTAAAAATAACGTTAAAACAACTGCTGCGACGAGAAATTCATTTCCCGTGAGACCGGTTGCTCCTGTGGCTTCATCGTACAGCGCCGCTGCCGCATAGTCTCGCCGGAAGAATCCATACAGGATGGGTTCCGCGACATTGTTCGGCAGACCAATCGTCCTGACGATGGGCTGCAAGCCAGCAATGACAAGGTCAAATATTCTTGTCAATCTTCCTATCCATATAAATACGCTAGCGATGACAAACAGCGGCAGAACTTCCAGCAAATACCACTGCATGCGGCTGTAGGTCTTCGTCAAAACGTTGGTAATTTTCGGCAATCGTAGTGGAGGCATTTCCATGTAAAAGCTCGGTTGGTCGCCTGGCAGCGCCTTAGCGGATAAATAACCAACCAGCAACAATTCACCGACGACAACTGAAATCCAAAGCAGCAATGCCGTCGAATTTTGCGACAGGATGCCTATAAACACCGCTTGTTGCGCTGAACATGGCACGCCAAGCGCTAGTAGAAAAGTGGCAATAATACGCTCTCGTTTTGTTTCCAATGTTCTTGTGACCAATGTCGCCATCGTATCACAACCCAGCCCCAAAATCATCGGTATGACAGCGCGCCCATTCAGACCAATCCATTTGAGCATTCGGTCGACCAACATGGCGAGACGCGGAAGATAGCCGGTGTCCTCGATGATAGAAAAGACGATAAAGAAGGCGCCCACAATAGGTAGAATGAGCGCTATAGCGTAACGAATACCTAAGGTAATTATGCCGTAATCGTGGACAAACAGTTCTTGCAGAAATCTAAATGGGATAATTGTCTCAAAAAACCTGGTCACGTAAGGCAAGATGTATCCACTTTCAGCATCGCCGAAAAGAACGCCCTCTATCCAATCCACTACTGTTCCCGCGGCAAACACTCCGACGAATTGATATATTCCAAAGTACAGGACAACAAGTAAAATTGGGATGCCTGTCCATGGATTCATCATGAGTCTGCTCAAAGATTCTGCGATACCACGCTTCCGTTTGAAAAGATTACTGACCACGTCGCTAAGGATACTATTGCATTCTGCTTGACGCGCCATGGTAATAATATAATTGGGGGAATGGCTATATTGAGACTTCGTCTGCTGGATAATATCGAGAATCGATTTGTATTCCATCCCTTCCTGTTCTCTGACGACGTTATGAATTTCGGCGTCATCTTGTAATAACAGCAACCCTATCATGCGTTTGGAAAGTCGATAATCGCCATGCAACCGCACTGCAATTTGTGTCAAAGCCGATTCGATATTATCATCATATTTCATTGTATAGTTTCCTCTCCTCATTACTCTATTTTATGGATGAACGAGACTTGTCTTGCGCTTGTAAAATCTGAGCTATCCTATCTCTGAGGATATTCATCCCTCTTCCTGTGGTCGATACTGTTGGCACAACGGGAATGCGCAGGCGATTTTCCAATTTCTCAGTGTCTATTTTCATGCCGATTCGTTCTGCTTCATCCATGATATTTAACGCCAAAACGACAGGCAAATCTGCCTCAATTAATTGGAGTGTAAACGGCAACATACGTTCTAGATTTTTGGCGTCCACAAGGTGAAGAATGACATCAGGTTGCTCCGTTAATAAAATGGAGCGGGCAATTCGTTCTTCCTCGGTAATCGGGAGCAATGAATACATCCCCGGAGTATCTACTACTTCAACCTCTTCGCCGCCGATTCTGCCTTTTCCTCTGGAGATGCCAACAGTTGTGCCCGGATAATTGGACACTGTAACATAAGCGCCTGTGAGATTGTTGAACATAACGCTTTTACCGACGTTCGGGTTGCCAACAATAGCAATCTTCTTGCCAAATTCCATTGGGCGGAAATCAGATTCATGGTGATGATGGCCAAACAATCTCTTCCAAAAAGACATTTTTTACGATTCTCCTTTTCCCCTGAACTTTTATTGAGACGCAATCTCAATTACATCGGCAAAAAAATGAAGGTCAGGGATGCCCCTTACCAACACATTCCCTGCAATATCCCAGAATTTCATATCTGTGTTTCACCGGAGTGAATTCGTGTTGTTTACAGACCTCATCTTGTAGAGATTCGATTATCGGATTGCCGAACTCAATGATTTTTCCACAATTGAGACATATCAGATGGTCATGATGCTCATGGCCATAGATGTGTTCGTAATGGGTGTGTTTATCATCATCATGCACTTCCCTGAGCAATCCACTTCGTACTAACAATGGAAGGGTGCGATAGATGGTCGCTTTGGACACCCTCTTATTATTACTTCTCAACTGAAAAAGTAAATCATCCACTTCAAAGTGTCTATGGGTCGCAAAAGCCGACTCCAGAATTATCCGTCTCTCTTTAGTGAATTTCATCCCGTTGGTTTGCAAATACCTCGCAAACTTTTCGACTTGCGATTCTTCTGTTTGTCTTTCATTCTTCATATTCATTCCCTGTTTTGCGATTGCTTCTCAATTTCAGATATTATATTATAGCATCAAATTATTTTGATGTCAAGCTTTTTTTCGGAAATCTACTTGCAGTTCAAAAAAGTGAATGATATAATTATATTAAAACGCTTCATTGCTCGAATGGGTTCAGGAGGATTTGTGTGATATTTCGCAATATTTTGGGAATTGTAGTAACACTATTAATAACAGTCTCAATTTATTTGGCTTTTTTTTATGCGCCTGTTGAAATGCAGATGGGACTTCCACAAAAAATATTTTATTTTCATGTGCCATCGGCATGGATTAGTTTTCTTGCATTTACTGTAACCTTTATCTGTAGTATCGGTTATCTTAGAACAAGAAGGAATAATTTTGACATTTGGGCCATTTCGTCCGCTGAAATTGGATTGTTATTCTGCACTGCGGCGATAATTACCGGTTCCATCTGGGCGAGGGGTTCATGGAATACCTGGTGGGATTGGCGTGAATCGCGTCTGACCACGACTCTTGCGCTCTGGGCGCTTTACGCCGCATATTTAATATTGCGCACTGCGTTTGAAGGCGAGCAGAAACGCATCAACGCCGCCGTTATGGGCATTATTAGCTTCGTCATGGTGCCGATTGTCTTTTTTTCTATCCGTTGGTGGGGGGGGGATTTGCATCCCATCAGGGTTGGGATGGAAGCCAGAATGAAAGTAACATTTTTTACTTCATTGTTTACATTTACGCTATTTTATGTGTATTTGCTACTCCTTCGCAGCGATATTGAGAGTTTAACCCGTCAAGTCGAAGATATTCGACGTGAAAGTATCAGCGAAATGGACTGAAAAAAGTTGTGTGTAGTAGAGCATCTTCAATCCTTGACTTCAACATCCGCCAATTTTTCCAAAGCAGTTACCAGCGCTTGAGTTCCTTTTTCAGCATTGCCATCAGCTTCAACTGAATGAAAAAGTTGATGTACCAAGCTAGCTCCGGGCAGTGATATTCCCAAATCCTGCGCTGCTTCCATGACCAGGCGTAAATCCTTCTGTTGGTGTTTGACCATGAACCCTGGCTCAAAATCCCGCACCATTATTTTCGGCGGCAGGTTAGTCATCATCCATGAACCTGCGGCGCCGGCGCTTACTGCTTGATGCATCTTCTTTAAATCGACGCCTGATTTAGCGGCTAATACGAGTGATTCGGATACTCCCAGAATATTCAGGACACAAGCGATTTGATTGCATAATTTCACCGTTTGCCCAGCGCCGTTTGCACCGATATGAATGATATTTTTACCCATCGCTTCCAAAATCGGCAAACATTCATTGAAAGCTTCCTCTGGTCCTCCTACCATAATGGAGAGCGTCCCCGCTCTAGCGCCTGTATCGCCTCCGCTGACCGGAGCGTCTAACATCTTCGCCTCTTTTTGGGCTAATTGTTCCGCAATCTCCCTTGTCACTTTCGGTGAAATGGTGCTCATGTCGATAACCGTCATTCCCGCTCTAACCCCTTCAATAACGCCATTTGTTCCGAGAATTACCTGTCTAACATCGGATGAATCGACGACCATCGTAATGACGACATCGGATTTCCCCGCCACCTCTTTGGGAGAACTAGCTGCCGTCGCGCCATAGCCGACGACAATATCAATCCCCGGCTGGCTACGATTCCACACCGTCAGGGAATATCCGGCATTAATCAGATTTTGACACATCGGCCGACCCATAATACCTAGGCCGATGAACCCAATACGTTTATTCATAATAATAATCTCCTTTATAATTTACCAAGCGCATTGGCTTGATATCTTGGGGTATTCCTGTCGGTCAGTGACCTACGTAACCCCTTCATGCGCGAGCAGGTTGCTTATGCTATATAGCGCGTTCCATTTCAAAAGCGAATAGAGAGGGCGAATCTATGGGTGCCGAAAGTATTCACAAAGGAACTTAGAGGATAGATGAACGCGTAATCAAGTTGCATTTCATATCTGTCTCCATAGCGATAGCTGGCGCCAGTAGAGATTGATTTAATATCGTATCCAGCGCGGATACAAGCTTGCCTCAACAACCAGTGTTCAATTCCCAATTTTAAATTAAACTCTTTTCTGCCATTTAATATCTTATCTCGCCATGAAAAATCAATCAATTGCAGCGTATTCCCCTCTTTGTACGACAATCCCGCTCCTAATCTCAAAGGCACTTCCTCTTGTTTTATAAGCCCCATATTGGCAGGACGGATATTTGCTGCTATCAATCCTAAATTCATTTTTGATGTAACACTCAACAGGAGACTGAAATCCAAGGTAACATCACTTTTTGATAAGGCATGGGTTGATAAATCTGAATCGAGTTTCGTATATTCACCCGCCTCAATGCCTATATTCAGAATTTTCAGGTTAAATCCTGAACTCAATGAAGAAAAAACTTTTGCGCGATGAGAAAAATATAGATATCTAGCATAACTCAACGTGAATGTGTTTTCATCGTAAAATGTGGAATTAAAAGCAAGCCAACTCACCGCTATGGCATCAGTATTTTGGCGTACCGGTTGGACGTAGCTGACCAAATGGTATCCCAATCTATCTGTTTTCGCAGTATACAAGATTGGATTCAAACCGACGTATAACATAGAATACATTGCCGTTAATTCTCTTTTCATAAGCTGCGTCAATCCCGCCGGATTAAAAAAAGGGGCGTTTGCATCGTCTGCAAGCCCTATATAAGCCCCGCCCATGCCCATTGGTCGCGCTCCAGCGCCTAAATTTGGAAAATATGACCGTCCTGTATTAGACCATAATATAACCATGGAGCATATTAACATCAGCTTAAATTTTTGCATTCTTGACAACCCGCTTTTCCGAATTACCAAAATATTTATGATATAATATTTAGGGATTCATGTCAAGTAAGTCAAAATACTCAATGTCCGTGAGGCTTTGACAGAGGCAGGTTTTTCCAACCCGACGCGCACCCGATAGCCACACTACATTTCTCCGCTGCCATGCCTGTTCTATTTTTGAAAGCCAAAAGTGTCTTTTTACCATACGCTACTATTTTATCATATAGTAGCACTATATGCAAGTCTATTTTCGTTTGGTATCAATCGTGCCGGTGGTGATAGGCAGCGTAGAACGTAATAAGTTTGTACTTATTCAAGTGACTATAGAAATTTCAACGTCGCAAGGTTATTATACCTCCCCTGAAAGTCAATATTTTCTTTGCAAAACTCTCTTGATACGAGGATAAATAAATGTTATAATAACTTGACTTTGGCAGATTAAAAAAACAATTCGATGTAGTAGACACTGCTAAATATGTTGTGACTAAAGAACCTCTGGATTTGCCAATCGTTGAGAACCAGCGAAGACGCCAGTGGAGCGGCACAGCGGCTGCTCGTCGTGAAGGATTAATAGGAGATTCAAATGAGGAAAGCAATTTTATATATCATAACCATAGGTGTAATAGCAATATTTTCATCTGTTTTGCTGGCTCAAGAGCTTCAAACCCTTAGCCTAAGTTGTAAAAACGCAGATATCATTGATGTACTGAGAGGTATCGCAATTCAAAATGGTGTCAATATCGTGCCCGATAACAGTGTTACAGGCACGGTCACAATACATTTAGACAAAGCGCCATTTGAAGCAGGGTTGCAGATTCTATTGGAAACAAATGGTTTTACTTATGAAAAAAAGGATGACATCTACCTCGTTAAAAAAACAGCTACTGCTAAACCGAACGTCAACATCAGCGTTGCTGATGGCAAATTGACCATAGATGCGCGAAAAGCCAGCGTTTTAGAAGTTATAGAGAAGCTTTCAACGGAAGCAGATATCAATATTGTTGCCGAAGATGCGCTACCGGGAGATATCACGGCGCATTTTTCAAATATCCCCGTTGATGATGCCCTCTACGCACTTTTTTCGGCGAATAATTATACCTTGTATGAAAATGGCGGCATCTACCGCGTGGGTAATCGAGCTTTATCGAAAGGCAGCTTAGTTATCTTTTTAAACAAAGGATTGTTGACCATTGACGTCAAAGATGCGCCGGTCGAAGATGTGTTACAGGAAATTGCGACACAGAGTAAAATCAATCTGGTCATCGTAGGAGGAACGGGGAGAGGCACCATGGGCAGTGTCACTATGCGTTTAGAGAAAGTTTCCCTCGAGAGCGCCTTGGAAATGCTAACCGCTGCTTCGGGAACGACATACAAAAAGGTTGATGATATCTATTTAGTTGGAAAAACAACCATGCAGCAGGGAGTAGAAAACCCATTGATAGAGCAAAAGGTCATCTGGTTGAAACATATCGATGGGTTCGAATTTGTCAGCGCGTTGCCCGCTGATATTCCCGCTAATTCAGTCAAGCCTTTGAGTGACCGCAACGCCATCGTGGTTTCTGGGGCGCGACAAACGATTGAGAAGATAGAAAACTTGATAAAGGAACTGGATATAGACAACGATGATATTCGCTCGCGGCAACTGACGGCTGTTGCCGTAGAAGTCGATGAAGAGGGGTTAATCACCATCGATGCAAAAGATGCGTCTCTATCAGCGGTGATTCGTGAAATTGCCATCAAGACGGGCATAAATATCGTAATCTTAGATGTTACGTCTGAAATTGAGGCAATTTTACGCCCACGTCCACCAAGCCGGACACAAACTCAACGCCAAACCACTCGTCCACAAGCCACTCCGACAACATCACCATCAATTCGTTCACGACGCGCGCCATCGCGGACATCACTAGCTAACTTTGACATCGGCAACATCAACCTGCGGATGGAAAAAGCAACCCTTGATGAGGTCTTTGAGGCGTTATTCTCCGGTACCGGTTACACTTATGCCTTGCGGCAAAGTGGAAATAAAGAGTTTTATATTATTGGCACAGGGCAACTGATGGTTGGGCAGCGCAACCCTTTGACAGTATCCAAACGTATTCCGTTAAATTACTTGCATGTAGCGACAGAAGATGACCCCACTTCTATTTTAGATCTATTGCCCTTAAACATCCCGGAAGAGAATATTACACTGCTTCCGGACCAGAATGCCATAGCTGTCATCGGCACTCCCGAAATGATAGAGGAGTTGGAAGAATATCTTGCCCAAATTGATGTTCCCACCCCTCAGGTAATGATAGAGGCGATATTGTTAGAGCTTTCATTGGGAAGCGCGGAAGAGTTGGGCATAGAATGGAGCGCAAACAAGGACAGAACTATTCTAGATGTCAAAAGTGGAGTAAGTTTTGTCTTTGATTCATTGGCGGCAGTACCAGAGGCATTTAATGCAAATCTGAAAGCTTTATTGGCGGAAAATAAAGCCAGGGTGTTGTCAAACCCGCGTGTGGCTGTCATAAATGGGCAACCGGCTAAAATCGACGTAGGTGTGACTTATCTATTTGAGATGACGCCATATATTTATGGAGGATTGCCAGAAATTTATACCGGCACAGGAATTTATAGAAGCGGAACTGAAAGTTCTAAAAGTCGGACTGAAAGTTACAGAAAAGGCAGTGAGACACCGAGTCTATACGGAAGTTCATACTATGGGCGCAGCAGCTTCAATGAAATACATACAGGTATCACCTTGGACATCACACCATATATCTCCGCTGCTGGAGAAATCACGATGAATATTATTCCCAGAATAGAGGATGCGGACCAAATCTCAAGAGAACAATCGCAAATTTCCCAGAGAACAGTTGAAACTACAATTCGAGTAAAGGATGGCGGCATGATAGTAATCGGCGGTTTGATACAAAATAAGGAGATAACTCATGAGAGCAAAGTGCCGGTCCTGGGCGATATTCCTCTAATGGGACGATTATTTTCCAAGAGTAATAAAACCGAAAATCAATCTGAACTGGTCATTATTATCAAGCCAAAGTTAATCGAGCAGTAATTCCTAGCGGAATAGCAAACTCTATGATTTTCAATTACCATGACCAATTTGGAGTACAATGGTATTATAAACGTTCATTGAAAACATCAACAAATATAGATGGGTATCGGCTTTTATTATTGGAATTCTGTTGATTTTTCCTTGACAATTTCCCTCCTTTGTGATAAAATTAATCCACTTAATTTCTTCCAAGGCACGATGACCTTAAACGATACGGTTGAAATACCGGTGCACTCTCCTTGGGACTTATCGTCAGGGGCAGAAATTAGAATCGTTTAAGCGAGTGAATCATAAGTACCGAAGATTAAAGTAGCTCCGAACGCTTTCGCCGACGGAGTAGAGGGCGCCGTAGTTCGCCCATTGAAGGTTTCCTTCAAGAATT
>DTYX01000576.1 GCA_012961655.1 Candidatus Poribacteria bacterium | reverse complement strand
CGTATTGCGTATCTGTTTTTTATGTGTACCATACAGGGGGTTAGATGTTTACTATCTCACCCCCTAAAAGTTATAGTCTATTTTTTAAAAATACCTAAAATGTCCTCCAAAATTAGAAATTTGGGCTACGATTATATTTCGTAAATCCAATAAGAAAGGAGTGTGTACAATTGGATAACGTGGTAAGTAATGGAGCTTCGCAGGCGTTTTCTTATGATGAATTATCCAGTGAACCAGAGCCGGTAGCGCAAATAGAACAAGACACTAGTGAAAACAAAGAATCAAATGAGCTAGATGAATTAGGTGAAAAGATCTTTCTCGATAGGTATGCTCTAAAAGATATGACGAAGAGTTCTTTGGCTATCGGTGATACTGTGATAGTCTGTGTTGACCTCAACACGCGTCGCCGGGAAATTGGCAAAGTTAAGGATATTTCCGATAGTATTGTTACCGTAGAGCTGCGAGATGGAACCTCTGTGAAATGTACACTTGAGCATGTTGATAAACCGATTGAATTGAAACCCGAACAGATGATGGATAGGGTGGCGCGCGGTATCGCCGCCGTCGAAGACGAGAAAGCGTATGAATGGTTTAAAAACTTCCGTTGGATGATGAACGGTTGGAAATTCGTCCCCGCGGGAAGAATTCTTACAGCAGCCGGTACCGACCAGCAGTTGACCTATTACAACTGCTTTGTACTCCCATCACCGCATGATTCACGAGAAGGCATTGTAAAGGCGTTATCTCAGATGATGGAAATTATGTCCCGCGGCGGCGGTGTTGGCATTAATTTATCGAGCTTGCGGCCACGGCATTGTTACGTGAAAGGCGTCAACGGCAGGTCAAGCGGGGCAGTATCATGGGGCGGACTTTTTAGTTTCACAACAGGACTCATTGAACAGGGCGGATCAAGACGTGGAGCATTAATTCTCGTTCTCAATGATTGGCACCCCGATTTGATGGAGTTTATCAAAAGCAAACGGAAGATGGGACAAATTACCAACGCCAACATCAGCGTAGCTATCAGCGATGATTTCATGGCTGCTGTAAAAGCGGACGCGGATTGGAACTTGGAATTTCCCGATACTTTAACGAAAGATTATGATGAGGTTTGGGAAGGGGATTTGCAAAAATGGAAAAATCTTGGAAAACCTGTAGTGATTTATAAAACCTTAAAAGCGAGGCAGATTTGGGATACCATTATCGAAAGCGCATGGGCTTCCGGAGAGCCGGGGGTATGGTTTATCGATAGAGCTAACCAGATGAGCAATTCTTACTATTTTAACTCGTTGAGCTGTGTAAATCCATGTGTAGTGGGCGAGACTTTAGTTTCGACAGATTTAGGTTGGCGGCGTGCCGAGGAAATTACTGAGGGTGATGAAATTGCAACAGTTTTGGGACGAGGTAAGGTTAAGCGGATTGAATATCACAAAGAAGTTGAAATCTTTAAAGTCACCTTATCAGATGGAGCAGTTTTACGGGTGACAGCAGCACACCAATTCCATGCGATTAAGCGTCATAAAAGGTCAGGAAACTCGGCCAATAAGCATTTTGCGCCTTTTCGATTGGATGAACTTTCAGCCGGCGATTATATTAGAATTTCCCCCGCCTTGATGCCAGACCAAAAAGTACCAGGCAAGCCAACAGATTGGGAGGACCGTGAGTATGGTTTCGCGCTGGGACTCCTAATCGGTGATGGTTCTTATACTCTGAGCAAGCTCAATCGGAATTGTGTTAGCATTTCTTGTGATGCGAGAGAAACAGAATGGATTGACATCGTTGAATCAACCATGAAGCGCGCTGGAGCTAAAGTGGTAACCTCTTATCAAAATAAAGATAGCAAGGGACGCTTGACTAACTCAATGAGTTTGGTGTCGCAGTCACACGATGGATTGTCTGAATTTATTCGTGGGTCGCTCTTAACACCAGCGTTCGCGCATGAGAAAACGATTCCTTTGGATTATATCAACACTAATCGAAATTTCTTAGCCGGCTTAATAGATGGATTATTCAGCACGGATGGCAGTATCTCCTTGAAGAGTCATCACCCGATTGTGCGGTTCAAGACCTCGAGCTTTGAGCTCGCCCAATCTGTGCGTCGGATTCTTTTAATGTTTGGAATACATGGGCGTGTTTTTACCGGGGCGAGAACATATCATGAAATCGATGGTCGTCGGATTTCCGACAAACGCTCCTTCTATGAATTGTGTATTTCCGGTCATGGTCTAAAGATCTTCGCGGAGGAGATTGGTTTAACACACCCGCATAAATCAAAGCTCTTGAGACAGGCTCAACTGGAATTTGCACTGACTGGTAGCACCTGGCTTGCTCAGATTAAGTCGATTATTCCAGATGGTACTGCGGCAGTTTATGATGTTTACGAAAGTGAAAGCGATACTTGGATTACAGAGGGAGCAGTGAGCCGAGGTTGCGGCGAAGAACCTTTGCCAGCATGGTCAGTCTGTGACCTCGGCGCAATTAATTTAGCGAAATTTGTCGTCAGCGGCGATGTTGATTGGGAAACCCTGAGTCGAGTTATCAGATACGCCGTCCGATTTCTGGATAATGTCATCGAAGCGACCCCGTATTTCTTCGAGGAAAATCACGAGATGCAACTTTCAGAGCGACGCATTGGACTGAATACGATGGGACTTGCAGAGATGTTGATACGGTTGGGGATACGCTATGGCAGTAAAAAATCGTTAGAATTTATCGATAAGCTGTATAAATTCATCACCACGGAATCGTACTTGGCTTCCGTTGAACTTGCCGTTGAGAAGGGCGCGTTTCCAAAATTCGACGCGAAACTTTTTCTCCAAAGCGGATATATGCTTAACATGCCTGATGAGGTGCGGAAAGCGGTGGAACAGAAGGGCATTCGCAATGCCACCTTACTAACGCAGGCGCCAAACGGTTGTGTAACCCCGGATACTCTTGTCTTTGCCGATGGTGCGCTTAAACCGATTGCGATTCTTGGTGACCATGACGGCCCTAGGTGGCAAGATGTTTCTTTCACCACTTATTCGGATTCTGGGCCCAGGTTGGTCAAAAAGTTTTATGTCAATGGCTATCATGAAGTTGTTGAGATAACAACCGGCAGAGGATTTAAACTCGCCGCGACTTTGCAACATCGAGTCCGCGTCATAGATGACGAAGGCAACTATGAATGGAGACAGATGGGCGAACTCCAACCGGGGGATACACTGGTGATGGCGCGTGGAGGATTGGGAAAAGCCGAAGCCCCAAAACTCAGCACCGTGTCGTTGAAGAAACAGCGCTCCACATTGCAGTTGCCTGAGGTGATGACGCCGGAACTTGCTGAATTGCTTGGTTTTTACATCGGCGATGGCTATTTGAAAGAACGCAGAGGACTTGGCATCGCTGTTGATGCATGTGATGTTGATGTGGTTGGAAGACTCCAGGAACTAATTGGTCAGGTATTTAACCTCGATGCTCGCATTGAGGAAACAGGTCGAAACTGTTTGGTAGTATGGGCTGGTTCATATTCCGTTCCCAGATGGATGCGTGCCAACGGACTGGCAAAATCAAGCGCACTTGACGCGCAGATACCTGAACCTGTTTTGGCAGGGGGCGCAATGACCGTCGCTGCTTTCCTGCGCGGATTGTTTGAGAGCGATGGAAGTATATCTGAGGGTATTGTGACATTTGTTACCGCATCAGAACGGTTAGCGCGAGAAGTGCAAATCGCGCTTCTCGGTCTTGGAATAGTCTCTACTCGCAGAAGTATTGAGCCGAGTGAAGGGCGTTATGGCGCGAGCACTCGACATGAGGTACGATTACTCAATAGCCGTGAGGTTTTGCAGTTCCGCGAACTGGTCGGGTTTGTTAGCAAACGTAAGCAAACGTTGCTATCAACTTGCGAGGATAAAGGCGGACGCGGCGACAGCATACCATCATCGTTATTGCGCAAGATTTATACTGAGTCCGAAGGGTTGCCTACAGATATTCGCCAGGACATCGCTGGCGCGTTAAGATGCGGGATGACGCAAGGACAATGGCATAATTTGGTGTTTGCAAATCCAGCGCTCGAAGCATTGCCATCCGCTGCTTTGCTCAATGGTCATCTGTTCTTCGATGTAGTAACGGACATCAACCTGGACAATTCGTTTACCTTTGACTTGAGCGTTCCTGAAACCAACACTTACATCGCCAATGGGATTGTAGCACACAATACCATAGGGACTATGGTCGGAACATCGACGGGTATAGAGCCATTCTACTTCTGGAATCATTATCGTCAAAGCCGGCTGGGGACGCATGAGGTGAATGTAAATGTGGTTGAAGAGTGGAAACAGAAACACCCAGGAGAAAAACTTCCGCCGTATTTCGTGACGGCGATGGATTTAACTCCAGAGGAGCATGTCAGAACGCAAGCGGCTATTCAGCGTTGGCTGGATGCGTCGATATCAAAAACGTGCAACACGCCCAACGATTTCACCATCGAACAGATGCGTGAATTATACGAATTGATGTACGAACTCGGATGTAAAGGTGGAACGGTTTATCGCGATGGCAGTAGAGATGAACAGGTGTTGAAGGCAAAAGAGGCGAGTGAAACTGAAGTCGATATGACGGTTAAAGTCCGTCCGCGTCCCTACAAACGACAAGGTGTAACTGTAAGCCAACGAACGCCGTCAGGCACAGCGCATATCACCA
Source organism: Candidatus Poribacteria bacterium (assembly GCA_012961655.1). Classification (GTDB taxonomy): domain Bacteria; phylum Poribacteria; class WGA-4E; order DTYX01; family DTYX01; genus DTYX01. The sequence goes on along the minus strand of DTYX01000576.1, from coordinate 543 downwards.
TGAACAACGACGAATCAGGGCAGCCGTTTGAAGTGTTCGTCGAGATTGGCAAAGGTGGTAGCGATATCAAAGCGATGGCAGAAGCAATGGGCAGATTGATGTCGTTACTGCTGCGTCTCGCCTCACCAGTCACGCCGGTTGAAAAGGTGCAGGAGATTGTCAATCAGATCAGAGGTATTGGCGGAGCACGGTCCTTTGGGTTTGGCAAGGATAAGGTTTTATCTCTGCCAGATGCTGTCGGCAAAGCCCTTGAGGAACACTACGGCGTGCAAAGTTATGATAATCATCTAAGTTCAAATACCGAATCATCTATTCCGGGAGACGACCATCCGCACGGTGTCCCCGCTGATATATGTCCCGTATGCGGACACGCGGCCTTCGTCCGACAGGAGGGTTGTATGACTTGCCACGCCTGTGGATATTCGGAATGCTAGTCGATTAGGTGTTGGGTGTTAAAATACTTTTGAAGGATGGTCATAAGTTTGGTAGAATATGGATGTAGTTAGAGAGTTCTCTCGGAAAGTCTAAAATAGCTTATAAAGT
>DTYX01000575.1 GCA_012961655.1 Candidatus Poribacteria bacterium | reverse complement strand
ATTTGGTGATAACCGCCGCGCGTATAAACGTCAATGCGGCCATGTAGAAAAACTTTATCTCCGTTTTTAGGTACATAGCGCATATACATTAAGTCAGAGCGAAAGATGACACCTTTAATCTGACTTAGCCGGTCTTTCAGGGTAAAATATATATGTCCAGAGGTCGGTCTGCTGAAGTTGGAAATTTCGCCCTCGACCCATATATCCGTTAATGACTGCAGGGCCATCTTGACGACGTTAGTAATTTCGCTTACGGTGTAAGCTTTCTTGTGTTGTTGTAGCATAGTAAATACTCCAATAACGTTTGGTGTGAGTTGCACTATACTTTAAAGCGAGGCTTTCGGTATTATAAACGTAATATATAATATGTTAAAATTACGCATTACGTATCACGTATTACGTTTCACTACTTCGCATATTCCACGGCTATAGTTTCACGCACGACTGTAACTTGAATCTGTCCGGGGAATTGAAGTTCATCTTTCGCTTTTTTAGCAATCTCCTTTGCCAATCGATATGTTCCGACGTCATCAATCCTATCAGGTTTGACGATAACGCGTACTTCCCTTCCCGCTTGCAGGGCATAAGATTTTTCGACGCCGTCAAAGGAATCCGCCAGTTCTTCCAGCTTTTCCATCCGCTTCACATAAGATTCAAGTGAATCCTGGCGGACTCCGGGGCGCGCTGATGATAATCTATCGGCTGTTTGCACAATCGCGGCTAAGGATGTTTTTGGCTCGCCTAGACTGTGATGCGTTTCAATGGCATGAATAACTTCGGGATGTTCGTTATACTTCCGCGCTAATTTCACCCCTATCTCGATATGGCTGCCTTCAAGTTCGCTGTCGATTGCTTTGCCGATGTCATGAATTAACCCGGCTCGGCGCGCCATTTTTTCATCTTCGCCTATCTCCGCAGCCATAATCCCGGATAGGAAAGCAACCTCTTTCGAATGTTGAAGACAATTCTGTCCGAAACTTGACCGATATTTCAATTTGCCCAGCAAGACAATCTCATTCGGATGCAATCCATACACTCCTAACTCCAGCCCTGCTTGCTCTCCCTCTTCTTTGATAATGGCTTCTAAATTAGCGCGGGCTTTCATGACCGCTTGCTCAATCTTTGCAGTATTGATTCTACCATCGGCAATTAAAGATTCCAATGCCAAGCGCGCAACCTCCCTCCGGATTGGATTAAATCCTGAGATAAGAATTGCTCCAGGCGTATCGTCAACAATGAGTTCCACGCCTGTTGCCGCCTCAAAGGAGCGAATATTTCTTCCATCTCTTCCGATTATCCTCCCTTTCATATTATCACTAGGCAGCGAAACTACGGACACAGCCGTCTCCATTACATGGTCAGCGGAGTAGCGTGTCATCGCATAAGTTATAATCTCTCTAGCTTTCCTTTCAGCGACCTCTTTAGCCTCCATTTCAATCTCGTTCGCGATGAGGGTAGCCTCATATCTGGCTTCCTGACGTATCTGCTCAAAAAGCATCTCTTTCGCTTCTGCGATGGATATCTGCGCAATATTCGATAGCTCTTTCTTCCGTTGCTCTTCAAGCAGTGCTATTTCCGCCTCTTTCTCTTTAAGCGACCTCGCTCTTTTTTCAACTTTTTTCTCACGCTCTATAAGTCCCTCATGCCGTTTATCTAGAGCTTTCAATTTGCTGTCCAGCGATTCTTCTTTAGCGATAATGCGTTGTTCTAGCCTATTTATCTCCGCTCGACGCTCACGGACCTCCTGGTCTAATTCTATTTGCCGTTGAAGTGTTTCCTCCTTCGATTGAATTATCATTTCCTTTTTTATAATTTCAGCATTTTCATAAGCTTCATCCAAGATAGCCTGAACCTGTTTTTTAGCAGCGCCGGTATATATCCGTGAAACGATTTCGTGAGCGAGGTAACCAAAAACGATACCCAAAAAACCTACTATATATATCCACATCGTTATACACCTCACTCCTTCGTAACTGTTTATTATACAGAGTCTGTCAAGTTTTTTGTGTAAATTCCAGATTGCTTGATGAATTGACGACGGAATAAATGAGATTAAGCCATTGCAAATTCTAAAATGCAACTTGCAGTTTGCAATAAAGAACTAATCGTCAATTAGTATTATAACATATCTCATCGGTATATTTTATTACCTTTCTTGACTCATCCGATTCTTCCGTTTTTTATCATTGGCGATGGGAACCGAGTTTTGGGGAAAACTCGGTTCCCATATATCTTAATCCTCCGAACGTTTGAACAACATCTTCAGAATGAATCCCAAACCGAACAGACCTCCTAAACCGAGGATTGCAATCATCTTGCCATCCAGAATCGGACGGAATCGGACTATGCCATCCACTTCTTCAATATATCCCACCGGCTTAACTTGCATGCCAAATCCTCCGCCACCGCAAGTTCCGCCGTGGACGGGCTGTTCTTCTGTTTCGCTCTCCTCGGCGGCTTCGACTTGTTCCGTCGGCTGCATCTCTCCGCCGCCGCCACCTCCGCAGAGTCGAATAGAAGCTACGGGGATAATAGTCTGCTGGTCAAGCGTTACGGGTTCGCCGAAACATACCTTCACATGAGCGAATTTTTCTATTTTGTCTGTAACTTGCTGGATGAGTTCCACAATGTTCATTTCTTACACCTCCTTGAAATAAAACGTGAAACGTGATGCGTGATACGAGAAAGCCGGACAACCAGACGGAAAGCTTGCAAAAATTGTACTATTCGCTTATGCTCTGAGACCGTTTCACTCAATAACTTTCAAAACCTCAAAATACCCCTCTCTCGCGCTCGGCGCGGTTTTCAAGATTACCTCACGCGGATAAGATGGCTTGACTTCATCGGGTTTCACCACACCCTGCTTCAAATCCGGGTCATTTTTAATCCGCAGAACGTGTGACGTCGGCGGCACATCTGTTGTATCCAATTCATTTAGTTTGTCAATATATTCCAGTATGCGCGCAAGTTGGTCGGTGAATTCTTGAGTCTCTTGTTCATCGAATTCTAACCGAGCTAAATCGGCGACTTTTTGAACCTCTTCGACAGTGATTTTTTCCATAGTTTTATCCTCCAATCCGATTTGCATCTTCCCCGACTTCATCGGGATTTTCAACATGATGTTCACTCGCTTTTTCCAACTCTTTTTCAATTATCTCCTTTGCTCGACGATACGTTTCATAACTACCCGCCCAATCAATAACATCCATATCGTCGCCCATCTCACCGCGAGAAAATTTCTCATAGAACTTTTCGGATGTCATTCCGTATTTCTGTTCCATGATAACCATCTCCTCAATGGTCTCGCGCAAATCTCCGATATATGTGCTTTCCTTTCTGGCTTTTTCAAGCCATCGCTGAAATTCTTCAGGCGTAATCAATTCGCCTTTCAAGTGAAGTTTCGGCATATCATTCACCTCTCTTAGTTTATAATATTTTTCACGTTTTACGCATCACGTTTCACGTCACAACGCTCAAATCTTCTGTAAATTTGCGTACTCTAACATAAGGATCTTCTTAATTCCTCGATCAAATTTCACTGTAACTCGCATGTTCATTCCGCGGTCATCGATGTTTATAATTCGCCCTCTGCCCCATTTTGCGTGAGCAACTCTATCGCCGATTTGATAATCCAGTTCCTCCTCTCCTTCATCGTGCGGAGAATCAATCAAGTAAGATGGTATCTCATCGATGAATCGCGAGGGTGGGTTATTCATATCGATATTGAACAACTCCCTTTGTTCAGCGCGAGTGAGGTAGACCTGTTTTTTGGCTCTGGTCATGCCAACATAGCACAGACGGCGTTCCTCTTCCATTTCCTCATCATCCTCAAAAGCACGATAGTAGGGGAGAAGCCCTTCCTCGACTCCTGCAATGAAGACTATGGGAAATTCCAGACCCTTTGCGCTGTGAAGGGTCATCAATGCTACTTGGTCGATGGTTTCATCAAATTTATCTATATCGGCGACTAAAGCTATATTTTCCAAAAATCCCGCTAAAGTCGGCGATTCTTCGCGTTGTTCATAATCTTTAGTGGCAGTTACCAATTCGCCCACGTTTTCGGCGCGGCTCTGCGCTTCGATGGTCTTTGTCTCCTTCAGCGATTCAAGGTATTTGGTTTTCTCAAGCAATTGTTCGACGATAACAGACGGGTGTTCGCTTAAATCGAAGCTGTCCATAATCTTTACGAACTGAGAGATACTCGCTTTTATATTCGGGCGGATGTCATCAATCTCCTCGACCGCTTTAAGCGCGTCGAACAGGCTAATGCGTTCTATAGCGGCGAAATTTTCCAATCGCTGCATCGTCGTATTCCCAATGCCTCGACGAGGGACGTTGATAATGCGCTTGAGACTTACCGAATCCATCGGATTGACCAGCACTCGCAGATACGCCAATACGTCTTTGACTTCCATGCGCTCGTAAAACCTCACGCCGCCGACGATGATGTAGGGGACATTTGCTCGACGCAGAGCGTCTTCAATAACTCTGGATTGGGCGTGAACGCGATAAAAAACCGCGATATCGCTGTACCGACCGCCTTTTGAGACGAAGTTGGAAATCGTCTCAGCCACAAATTCAGCTTCGTCATCTTCGTCAGCCGCTTCATATAGAAAGAGATTATCGCCCACTTCATTCTCCGTCCAGAGCTTCTTCTCTTTGCGAAAGCGGTTATTTTGGACGACCTCATAAGCCGCTTCGAGGATACTCTTCGTCGAACGGTAATTCTGCTCTAAGCGAAGGGTTTTGATTTCATCGTAATCTTTCTCAAAATCCAGAATGTTGCGGATGTCCGCGCCTCGCCATGAGTAAATCGAATTGTGGACGACTACTCCGTTGGCGATGTAGTTATGGAGTTCATCCACGTCTAAATCATAGACATAGCCTTTGTAATCTCCCCACTCGACTTTTTTAACTTTATCCTCAACAATTTGATCCTCTTTTTCAATCGCTACAATCATCGTAGGATGGATGTGACTTGCGGGATGGAAAGAATATCTTCGGTTTCCCACAAGAAACGCATATTGAGCGATATCCAATCCGCCGCCAGCTTGCGCAAGGAGATTAGCAAGTTCCAGTGCATCATCGTAGTTCAACCGCACTTTTTCAACGCGCCAGGTATCTCTGCGCCCTTCCCTAGTAGAATGCCCCTGCATCTGCAATCGCTTTTCCAAATCCCTATCGGTAGTATTTAGTGAAACTCGGTGAGCATTCCATGGACTTCTATGGCTACGTCTTTTGTCGCTGAACATCGTAAAATTAACCGTTTGCCGGTCGGGAAGTCTATTGCCTGAAATTCCCTTTGGACGATGGTGAGGATAATCGTAAAAAATGTATAGGTCGCGCATGAGCTTTTTGGCGTTGCGTTCAGTGTCAATCATCGAATAGAGCGAGTCAATCTGATTTTGGTCGAGGTTGTTTGTACCTCCGATAGCATCAAAAACGGTTGTAGGAATTCCATATTGAGTTGAGTAGTATTGCTCCCAAAGTTGCGCTTCAGAGCGTGATTTGCAGACTTTGATAATCCATGCTTTATCGGCATTCTCTTGAACACAACGTTGCCTTATTCCAACTTCTAATGGTCTATCTTTGAATCCGTTGCTTCGCGCGCCTTTGCTAATACCTATTCTGTAGCCCTTATCGCGGCGATACATCAGATATACACAATGAGTCTTTTTGTCTGCGCGCAGGGAAGCAAAGAGGACATGATTCGGCGTAGCGCGCAACACAGCGCCGCTTTCGGTGGTAATTTTGACTAATTTGCCTTCATATTCTTTTCGGTGTATTCCAATTACAGGCGCTTGGTGTGTCTTACTCCGTCCGGATGCTGCAATTATTATGTCCTCCCATCGAACATCCTCGATTGGCATCTGACCGTCGGGGGTTCTAATAAGTGTTCCCGCAGGAAGGCATTGGTCATCGTCGCCCACGACGCAGACATTCTTATGCTTAGCCGCCAACATGCGGATGAGTTGATACTGGCTGTGGTTGGTATCCTGATATTCATCCACCATGATATATCGGAACCTCTCCTGATAAAACTCCAGAACCTCAGGATATTCGACGAACAACTGTACCGTCAACATAATCAAATCATCAAAATCGAGGGCGTTGTTGGTTTTCAGATATGTCTGATATTCTTTGTAGACCTCAGACACGCTTTTCTCAAATACATCGCCCGTCATTTTTGCATAATCATCGTAAGTGATTAACCGTTCTTTAGCCCTGCTAATTTCATTCAAAATAGCCCCTGGTCCCAATTGAATATTTTTACGCTTATCACTGAGTATCTCCTTTATGAGTGCGTTTTGGTCCGCGCCATCATAAATCGTAAAAGAATTTTTGTATCCCAATTTGTCGATATCTTTCCGCAAAATCCGAGCGCAACTCGAATGAAACGTTGCAACCCAGACTAGCTTACTGGCTAAACCGATTAAGTTTTCCAGGCGGTTTTTCATCTCCCCGGCAGCTTTGTTGGTAAAGGTAACAGCCAGAATATTCAGCGGTGAAACGCCATATTCTGAAATGAGATAGGCAATACGATGAGTAATGACACGGGTTTTTCCGCTACCTGCGCCGGATAGCAACAACAATGGACCGTCAATATGCTGTACGGCTTCTCTCTGAACGGGGTTTAGATTTTCGAGAATACTGTTCATTTAGGATTCCTCTCATTAGTATTTTGCACAAGCTTTGGTCATCAGGACAACAAAATAGTATAAACAACTTGCGGCAAATTAGCAAGGAAAATTTGACTTAGCTCAAGAATATTCATTTTGACAATGTCAAGCTACTTTATCATCAAAATTGATTTTCGTTGTACAACTTGATACAACACATAATGCATTACATCTTATACTGATTTAGGCTTGCCAAGCAAAAAGTTGTTTTACGTCTCACGACTCTTTATCTCTTCCAAAATCTGCTCAGGATTATGAAGTGTTCCCAGCACAGTCGGCGGAATGAAACGCACATCTGCATTGCCATTTGTTGCCGCTTTTACATAGTGAAATAATTGCCCAAGATTATTCTCCAAAACCAAAATAGTACCGACCTGTTCGGCAAGTTCAGCGATTTGTGTTTCTGGAAACGGCCACAGTGTGACGGGACGGAACGTGCCAACTTTAAATCCCGCTTCCCTTGCTTGCATCGTCGCCGCTTTACCGGCGCGTGAGACGCTGCCGTAGGAGATGATGGCGATGTCCGCATCGTCGAGGTCGGATGATTCCGTCATGATGATTTCATCGGCATGCTTGCGGATTTTGTCGCTCAACTGTTTCACGAAAAAGTCCAACGCTTCGGCATCGACCACATTGCGCTGTCCGTAGCGGTCATGACATGAACCGGTGACATGTGTTTTGAAGCCGCGTCCGAGTACAGGCATCGGCGCGACGTCCTCATCGAGGAAGCCGGCTATTTCCCGTGGGCCCGATACATCTTGTGGAATTTTTCTGTCAACGAGTTGTATATCATCCGGTTCTGGTATGATGACTTTTTCCCGCATGTGCCCTACAAAGGCATCCGCCATGAGATAAACGGGAGTTCTGAACTTTTCTGCTAAATTGAAAGCCTGGATGGTAAGGTCGAACATCTCCTGCGGCGATGCTGGCGAAATGGCGATAATTTCGTATTCTCCATGCGAACCGCGCCTTGCCTGCAAAGTATCCCCCTGAAACGGCACGGATGGGATGCCGGTTGTAGGTCCGCCGCGCTGGACGTCCACGATAACGCAAGGTGTCTCTGTGCCGACCGCATAGCCGATGTTCTCCTGCATCAAGCTGATGCCTGGCCCTGATGTCGCGGTCATCGCTTTCGTCCCCGTCCACGATGCGCCTATCACAGCCGCGATTGAACCGATTTCATCTTCCATCTGGACGTATACGCCATTCACCTCGGGCATTCTCAGAGCTAAATGTTCCGCTATCTCAGTGGCAGGAGTGATGGGATAGCCGGCGAAAAACCTGCAGCCCGCCGCCAACGCGCCCTCGGCGCAAGCAATATTGCCCTGCATAAAATGAACTCCCGTCATAACGGCTTTGCGAAGCAAAGAGGTACGAAGTACAGCTTTAGACATTCTCTTCATCCTCCTCTCTATTTTGCACCGTAATCGCTAAATCCGGACAATAAAGCATACATAACTGACAAGCAGTGCAATCTTCCTCGTTGATGACATCTGCCGGGTGAACTGCTCTTGCTGTGAGTGTCTCCGAAACTCCGAGAACTTCGCGAGGACAAAAAGAGATGCAGAGCTTACACCCTTCAGTGCCTTTGCATAGCGTTTCATCGATGTGAATAATCGCTTTTGACATATTATACCCCTTGCGTGTTGCGTGGTGCGTGAAACGTAAAGATCGATTCTCTGGCTTGCTAACTTTCAAAGTAAACTACGCGAAGTCAGAATGAAAATGATATAACCGCATCAACATGGTCAATAAATCAGCGGCTACTGACCGCGCTGATTTTAAAGACCGCTCCAATCGGCGTGGTCTTACAATCAGCGGTTATTATATTCCCTGACAAAATCAAGCCATTCCCGCTCCAAATTCCTCTGGGATTTGCCATAAATCTCACTCATCGCGGCGATGAAGCTGCGATGATAATCGCGTTCCGAATAAAGATTCAGTAATTCTTTGAGTTTATCCTCGCCGTATCGTTGATTCAAAAACAAGATGATACTGAGCGCTTCGGCGTAAGTGAGCGAAGCGTTTCTGAGCATGATGTTACGTTCCATCTCCCGCCAGGTGTATAATCTGTCAGCGTTCAGCAGCTTCTTAAAGATAAAATTTCGGAAGTAATCAGAATTAACTTGTGGGGTAGAGAGATATTCCGCCAACCCTTCGTTAAACCAGATGGGTATTTTTCGTTCATGCAATTTCTTTCGTAGAAAAATATGCGAGAGTTCATGCGCTACCGTCTGAGTATTGTAATATTGAGAGGCGATAAACAGCGTGCCGCGCCTCTGAGTAACGACGCCACCGAGGTCGCGAGTCTCTCCCGTTACCCTGTAAATAGTGCTTTTGTCCGGCAGAAAGTAAATTTCATAGGGAGTGACCAGTTGATGCTGATACCAATCGGCTAACTTCTCATATACGGCATCGACTTCCCTGACTGAGTTGAACGCCAAATCCTTGTCTTTTTCGGCGAAGTAAATCTTAAAATATTCCGTTTCGAGAATATAAAAAACTTGCTTGTATCTTTTAATAGGAGTAGGACGAACTGTTATCCCTTCAGGCGGATTGCCGAGGAAATCAGGTTTTGAGTGAGGCAAACTATAGTCCGACTGTCTGTGTGACTCGAATAAAGCAATATTGGACCAACATCCGCAGATTAATACTCCGAGTGGCATAAGTACAATATAAAATCCAAACATTTGTGAAAAGCGATTATACATCTGCAAAACTCTCCTGGGTGAATAAGTTAAAATTTCTGAGTGGATTTTTTTAATTATACTATAAAACTCTTTTGTGTCAAGGAATTTCTGGGATTGGATGATTTTGGTTGTTTTTTTTTAATAATTATGCTACACTTTACAACAGTTTCTTGGCAGTAGTTCATAGGGAGAATAAAACCTGCGTGACGCCGCCCTAACCTCGGACAGAAAGTCTGGAGCAAAGCGGGTTACCGTCGCCGGCTTTCAGGAAATGAATGAAATTTTAGCAGAATATCTGTATCTAACTAGAGATATAGACCGTCAAACAGCGAATCTTCGGATGTACCTCGCGGATAGATTGTGTCCGCCGACCTGTTACGCTTGCTGTGTGAATACGGCAACATTGCTCTTCGCTGAAGTTGAGGGACTGTACTTGAAAGAGGCATTGGAGGCGTTACCAGTAGAAGTGAGAGATTACGTGTTGAAAAAAGCGAAGAGGGCGATTCGACGTATGGAAAATTTAGGTTACACTATGGAGAAGATGGTGGATGACGCCGGAAATAAAGCCATAGACGCCATCAAAGGTTCGCCTGAAGCTGAATGTCCGATGCTGGTTGGCGGTGTCTGCGTCGTATACAAGCAACGCCCAGTAATCTGTCGCATCTGGGGTTATCCGATGTTCAATGGCGATAAGGTTTCATGTTGTAATAAAACGTTTAAAGGGAAAAGGGATAAAGTGAAACCGATTAACTATGTTCATTATTGGCGGGAGACAAAGCGATTGAGTAAAGAACTCGGCGCCGACGAAAAGACGCCAAATTGTTATATGGTCGTCAGGATATTGGAAAAAGATGATGTGCCTATAATAGCGAAGGGGAAATCATCATGTCAAGGATAGTAATAAAGAATGGCCGGGTTATCACGCCAGATGGTGTTCTGGACGGCGCGGACGTCGTCATCGACAATGGGCTGATAGTTCAAATTGGTGGAAAGATTGACGCCGAAGAAGGCGAGGTCATCGACGCAACAGGACTATATGTCTCGCCAGGATTTATAGACATTCACGTACATGGCGGAAATGGCTCAGATACGATGGATGGCACGGTGGAAGATATTTTGAATATTACCAGGTTTCACGCTGGTGGTGGCACAACATCAATCCTACCGACCACGGCCTCGGATTCCTTAGAGAGGCTCATCACTGCAATCGAAGCGGCGCGTGAGGCAAAATCTGTGAAAGGCGTCGGCGCGCGAATTTTAGGTCTGCATCTCGAAGGACCGTATTTTAATCTGAGCAAAAAGGGATGTCATTTAGAACGCTTCGTCAGAAATCCGGAGCCTGAAGAATACCGACAGCTTCTAGAACATGATGATATGATTTGTT
>DTYX01000574.1 GCA_012961655.1 Candidatus Poribacteria bacterium | reverse complement strand
TGACAATTGCCCATAAATATTTGGCAATCTGAGGGTCATGTTCCGAAATTATTCTATCTTCTCCCCCCGGTTCCTGAAGATAACCGGCCAGCTCCAAAACTTTCAAGTAGGATTCGCACGCTTTTTCAATATCCTGTATATAACCTTCATAGTCATCAATTTCTTTCTTTTTTTGCGCGCGCTCGTAGTAGAAATTTGCAATAACATACACTTGAAGTATACGATTTTCTCTAGGAACCCAAGGAAATCTGTCAGTTGACGTCAACGCATAAAATAACAAATTCACCAGCAATTGGCGTACCTCTTCAGATGTTTTGGATTTTTGAAGCAAATCCTCTTCAGTACAAATAACTGCAAGCCGTCCATCGATAACGATGCCTCGTAGCTTTGATTTAGCGACAGAAGCTCCAGATAAATTATTGGGAGTTTGATAGATATCATGTTCAAGGGGAACAGTTATCCATTCATATTCATTGAAAATGTCTTTCAGCTCCTCTCTCACGATATATTTTAAGGAGCCATTGCCACCACCATAGTTGAAGAAGAAGGTACCACCATATTCTATAATGTATCGCTTCAGAGCGTCTTTCTCTACTTCAGTCAATGGTCTTATACCCTGAATTCTCTGTCGTAAATCTCTAGTCGCTATTGCTATCGCCAAGTCTTTTCCTGTCATGAACAGGATTGTCGCTTTATGAATCGATTCGTCTGTCAGTTCTACCACCGGTACCGATTCGGTTTTGTTCCTGAGTAAAGTATTCTCATGTAGCCACCTGATATAGTTGTTGAGCGTGTACTGATGCTGATGATAATTGCTCAAGTAATGCTTCAAGAGAGTAATCTGTACTTCCACCGTTTCCGGCGCATTTTGTTCGGATTTCTGCGCCAAAGTCTCAGCTACTCCTTGCGCCTCCCAAGCGAATAAAGCAGCCGTGACAAATATTAATAGCAAAGTAATAATAAAAATGTTTTTCATGTTTACACCTCTAAGTGTCAGATTAAAACTGAGAGATTCATAAACCTCCACAGGGAGTTCTATAAATGGTTTTCTGCTGAGTTTGGCAGTTACTACCATTGTTTTGCCTCCCAAATCGATTATTTGGGGAACACTTTGCGGCATCAACTCGAAATCGTAAACTCACGGCTATTACCAGCAAACGAGACCGTTCTCCGAAAATTTATTCTCGACTGTTCTGCAATATCCTCATTAGCGTTACTGTCCTCCTATCGGGCAGTTGAGTGACCGGTAAATGATGCTTTCTCTGGAATTGTGAAAGGGCAGCTCGTGTTTTTTTACCGTATATCCCATCAATAGTGTTGATCTGGCAGCTATTGTTTTTGAGGAATTTTTGAACAAATCGGATGAGCCGTCTACCCTCTGGGGAGTAAATCTTACATCTTATGGGATATATCGGTTCTCTGGCTAACCACTTCCGCGCGAACATCTGATTAATTTTGGTGGCATGGATGATGTGCGGGCGCATGAAGACTGTGATATAAGACCTTGCGTCATCGTAGGAAACGCGCGCCCCCTGTGGCGTCGGGCCAGAATGGCAAAGTATTATTTGACCATCACGGAGGTATCTGAGAAACAGCACATGCCCCCATGAAGCGCTTAGCCCAAGGATGTAGAGTCCAGGGCCTGATGTTTTTAGATAACTCTCTAGTCTACTCCAATTATGAAGGTTATCTGAGTAAAGGCCGGAATACG
>DTYX01000573.1 GCA_012961655.1 Candidatus Poribacteria bacterium | reverse complement strand
GTTCCAAATTCGACAAATCAAGTCGAGAGGAGATTGCAAATGAATAATAATCCCATCATTATCCGGTTTGAAAACTTATATAAATCTTTTCGCGATTCCAATGGAACTCAAAATGTGCTAAATAATATATCAGCTAATGTCCGTCTTGGAGAGTTTGTAACCATTGTTGGTCCTAGTGGCTGCGGAAAAACCACCTTATTTAACTTGATTCTTGGTTCGGAAAAACCTACCACCGGTCAAATATTAGTGGAGAGTAAATCAGTGACTGGACCGGATAGAGACAGAGGCGTAGTCTTCCAAAGGTATTCTCTTTTCCCTCATTTAACGGTTTTACAAAATATCGTTTTTGGTTTAGAGGTTCAGGAGTTTTCCTTAGCTAGCAGGTGGTTCCATCCCATCCGCTACACGAAAAAACGTCGAGAATTTAAAGAGCAGGCGTGTGATTATCTTGACCGCATCGGTTTACAGGAGCACGCTGATAAATATCCGCATCAGCTCTCCGGTGGTATGCGTCAACGGGTAGCTATCGCCCAGGCACTCATCACTAATCCCAAGATACTACTGATGGATGAGCCCTTTGGCGCCTTGGATAATCAAACTCGCGAGCAGATGCAACATTTTATACTAGAACAGTGGCAAGAAAGACAGATGACTATATTTTTCGTCACACACGATACAGAAGAAGCCCTCTATCTAGCCACGCGAATTTGGGTTCTCTCTCCCTACTACAAAGAAGCTGAAGGTTCAAAAATTGTTATCGACCACGCAGTTCCAGGACCTCACCCTAAACCAGACAGTGCTAAATATACCGATTGGTTTACAGAGATGCTTGCCAGGTTGCGTAAAGAGGGCCTCGACCGTACTTATTTGCAATCAATCCGTGAGTTTGATTTAAGCCATCCAGATGCTGGAAAATGAGTTCTCTCGGACAGTAGCCCACGATTCTATCGTAGCCGAAGTCGCAAGACTTCGGGACCGCCAAATTAGAAATTTGGCTACAAAATCTTAACGGAGTTGACTTAATATGGCCAGAAAACGAGTTGCAGGGCGTCCAAAATTCATCGACGCTTTAAACCATGCATACAGATATCGAAGGCAAAACGTTTTTATCTGTACTGGGAGAATCACTGATCTTTTCTGGAATCCAGAAGTGAAATCGTTTGTTACCTTAGAGCAGGAGCTCTATGCTGAGTTGCAAGATCAATTTACGGTGTTGCGTTTGGATATGGCGCGCGGGGTAAGTTTTTATGACAGCGCCGATAAATCGCTATTTGCCAGTAGGTCAGCATATAGTGATACTCTGACAGAAATGATGCAAGTTAGCGCTCAAAGTCCCTTAGCCGCCTTAGTTTTAGTAAAAGGATTTACTGAGGAGGTAACGCAAAAACGCCGCGCTGGTCAAACAGGTTTACGAAGTAAACTTGTGAACTCAGATTTAAAACCTTTAGCCATTATTGTGCAATACGCCGGCTCTATCTTTCCGGAAGGGGAGTTTAGCAGGCTTTCAGAACTTGACCGGCAACGTTTAGTGTTTTTGCTTGATTGGATTAATTCCCCAAAATTTACCGAGAGTGCGCATATTATTATATTGATAGCGGAGGCCCGCTCTGAGATTAATGCCAAAATTATCAGCCTACCAATTACCACACATATCGAAATTGAGTTGCCCGATTTACAAGAGCGAACCTGGTTTACTGAGCATTTCATCAGCACATCAAAGAAACGACTACGTTTTGAAGGCGGTAAGACACAGTTTTTTCACAATACGGCTGGTCTGTCTCTGTCTGATATAAATATGATTCTAGAGGCAGGTCGAAGGACAAACAGTAGAGTTAAGAGAGAAGACGTCATCAACGTGGTTGATGAACGTTTGCGCTCAGATTTAGGCGAAATCGTCACTTTCAAAAAGCCGGAACATACGCCTGATGATATAATAGGTTATTCTAAAACACGAAAAATCTTTGAGAGTATCTTCAGGCGTTGTGAGGACCCAGAAACAGCGATAGCGGCGATTATTGTCTCTGGGCCCAATGGCAGCGGTAAAACCTTTCAGTTGGAAGCGTATGCGGCAGCTTCTGGAAGAGTGGTAATCGAATTAGCCGGACTGCGTGGGCAATATTTTGGTCAAACAGACCGCTTCTTCGAGATGCTACGCTGGAATATTCGGACCTTCGGTAAAATATTAGTCTTAATGGACGAAGCACACACTGCCTTTGGTAGTGTGCATGCTGCAGACCTCCATGCGACCGAGCGGCGACTAGCTGGCAATATCATCAAAATGATGGGCGACCCTGCTTTTTTGGGTAAAGTATTGTGGGGGTTAATGACCTCGCGCCCAGACCAGTTAGACCCAGACATAAAAAGCCGGGCGCCGATTCAAATTCCTATATTGGATCCAGAAGGCAAAGAACGCGAGGAGTTTGTCAGAGAGATGTTTCGGCGCAAAGGCATTGTGCTGAATGATGCCGAACTACGGGAAGTTCTCCAAGGGACTGATTATTATTCGCCACGTGATTACCGAAATCTAGTAGCAGAAGTGCTTGATTACAAAAAGAATAATCCAGAAGGAAAGGTAGTGGAGGTATTAGAAATTTGGCAGGTAAGTAGAGCTATTGAGCAGCAGAGAAGATTACAGACATTGATTGCTGCTGAACACTGTTCTTATCCTCAGCTTCTCACCGAAGAGCTTCGCTCAAAGGGAGGAGAGTGGTTGAGGCAACAAATAGAAACCTTAAAAAGGGATTCACGATTTATGTAAATACATACAAGCACTAACGTTATTGGCTGATACAAACGTCACAAACCATTTTACACTCTCCGAAAAGTTTATTTGCCCACAAAGGAAAAAGATAGCGAATTTACTTGGTTGCCGAATTAGCTCTCGGCGTACCCAGTGCGCCAGATGATAGATTCCTGCAATTTGGGGTCGAGGGTAACAAAGTAATCACTGTAGCCGCCAACGCGGACGATGAGGTGCCGCCATTTTTCAGGTTCGCGCATGGCTGCTCGTAAATCGTCAGCGTTCGCGACCGTAACCTGAACCTGCTGACCGCCTATAGTAAAGTAGCTGCGGATCAGGTCAATAGATTTTTCAATGGCTTCGTCGTTATCCAGACAACTAGGGGTCAACTTGAGATTCAGAATCACACCGCCGGCGGCTAATTCCTGCGCGATTTTTGAGGCGGATTTGAACATCGCCGTTGGACCATGGATATCTCGCCCAGGCCACGGCCCTACAGAATCTTCCAGTACATCTCCGTTGAATCGCCCATCCGGCGTAGCGCCTGTCTGTTTTCCGAAATAGAGTTGCCGCGTAAAATATACTACCAAACCGGTGTAGCTGCCGCCTCGATATGTCCGCTTTTTCTGCAATAGAGACCAGATATGTTCTGAGATTTTGCGCGCCAGGTTGTCCACGCGTTCGTCATCATTGCCGTAGTGGGGGACGCGGTGGAGTATCCGCTGGCGCAGTGATTCATATCCCCGCCAGTTATCTTTTAATGCTTTTAGCAGTTGCGGCATCGAGACCGACCCTTCGCTTCGCTCGAAGACAAGGGTTTTTATGGCTGCCAGTGAGTCAGCGACAACCACAAGCCCGTTGGTGAGAATCTGCCCGTTGCCATATCTTGCTCCGCCGTCTTCACAATCCAAACCGCGGGCGATGCAATCGTCGATGAGCAAACTGCGGAAGACTTTCGTCCCCTGCTTGCTCTTTATCTCCTGTCCCACATTACACTGGATAATGATTTTGTCGATTGCCGACTCGACTTGCCGTTTATAAGCGTCGAAGACATCGTCAAAAGTTTTGAACGTGGTCGGGTCACCAGTCTGTACGCCAATCATCTCTCCGGTCAGGGCACAGCGTCCATTGTTCAACGCTAATTCCAGACACTTAGCGAGGTTGATGTGCCCGTCTTCGCCGCCGAAGTTGGATTTGCCGGCAATCTGAAACTCGATACAGCCGCCCATGGCGTAGTCGCGTGCATCGCGAATCGGCACTCCAGATTCCACCAAAGCGCGGATAACGGCGTCGTCATTTACCAGTGATGGCATCCCGCCGCCTTTTGTGATACATCTCATCGCCTTATGCCACAGACGTCTCGGCGAGCCGCTAAAAAGACGCAGAGCCACCGCAGGATTGGTGAGGCGCAAATCTTCAGTGACCTCCAAACAGAGATATGTGAGGTCATTGCTGGCATCCTCCCCATCGGGCGTTTGCCCAGCCAAAACCAGAGACCAGGCATGCACTTGCTCCAACTTGTACCACAGTTCTTCCAGTAACTCACGCGCCAATTCCCGTGTTATTCTGTTCTCCGCCAAATCCCTGCGATAAAATGGGAACATAAATTGGTCGAAGCGCCCGGGGTCATCGTTGCCATCCAGCAGGAATGTAAACCAAAACAACTGAAGCGCTTCACGAAACGAGCGCGGCACTCTTACTGAAATACTATCGCAAATCTCAGCTATCTCCGACAGTTCGTCCCGCCGCTTTTGCGACATCTCTTCGGTCTTCATAACCCTTGCCTTCTCAGCGTAGCGGCGACAAAGGTCAGCCATATTATCGCAATACAGAAGCAGAGAACGGTAGAAAGCGTCCTTTTTCGGATTATCGCAGGCTGACATCGCTTCTTCTATCTCCCGCCGCAGACCGCGAATACCAACGCGCAATATCTTGGCATAATCGATGACCATGTGTCCTTGAAAGCTAGAGCCATTGCCGATTGCCCAGTGCCAGGGCGCGCCGCGCCTAATCGATTCTTCATGGATTAGCTCGCGAGTTACATGGCGACCGGGAAAATAATCGAGCAACGATTGCATCTGCTGCTTTTGCTCAGAAGCCCCCGTCTCCATAATCTGTTCGCATATTTTTCTGTTAAACTGCAGCCCGCTGGAAATGGTCGATTCTACGACGCGTCTGGGGCGCGGAATGCCAACCATTCGTTCCGCTTTACCTATGTTAACTGGTGAGTCACGCCATGACGCGCAATGCGCTTGAGCGAAACGGACGTAAGGATGTTCATCTTCCAATGCCATAAATGCTTCGGCAAACGGTTCTTTATCGTCATAGTCCGCCAGCGGGCAAATTCCCTGTTTTCTGTCGACCTTGATGTCTTCTGCTGATATGGTTGTTGTATTCATTGATTTGTCTCTTTATAAGCTATTTTAGACTTTTCGAGAGAACTCTCTAGTTTCCGGGAATTTTAATTTGACAATACCCTCCTGGCAAAGCCGTGGAGACTATAATGTTTGTCCAGCGCGCTTCAAAACGTTACTCACGCCTGGCGACGTTTGCGGCGACAAGAATCGCGTCCCACACAGGCGCAAATGGCGGAGCATAGCTCAGGTCAAGGCGAGAGATATCCTCTATTGTCATCCTGGCTTGCAGCGCGGTAGCGAGAACGTCTATCCTCTTGGCAATTCCTTCCAGCCCGACCATCTGTCCGCCTAACAGCCGCCCGCTGCGGTCATCGTATATTAATTTAATCGAAATCTGCGGAGGATTTTTATAGTAGAGTGCGTGCGCCGGAGCATCAACCTTGGCGGTTTTTACAGCATAGCCAAACGACTTCGCTTCCTTTTCAGTCAGTCCGGTTCGGGCATAGACCATATCCATCACTTTATTTACCGCCGTTGCCATGATGCCTTTGAAAGCAGCGTATCCGCCGGCGGCGTTTTCTCCGGCAACGCGTCCCTGTTTGTTTGCAGTTGTCCCTGCAGGGAGGTAGATATATCGGTTTGTCATAAGATGCTTCACTTCGGCACAATCGCCAGCGGCATACACGTCAATGGCACTGGTGCGCATACTTTCGGTAACGGCAATCGCTCCGGTTGACCCGACTTCAATTCCCGCCATCTTTGCAAGCCGTGTGTTAGGACGAACCCCTAACGCCAAAATCGCTAAATCCGCCGAGATGCAATCGCCATTTGCTGTACGCACTTCTGAAAGTTCGCCAGAGGTATTTGCCGAAAATCCGACGACTTTGCTCTCAGTCATAACATTTATGCCTTCTGACACCACAAGATATTCTTGCACCAACTTGCTCATGTCAGCATCGAAATTGGGTAGCAGTTGCGGAGTTTGTTCTATTAACACAACTTTCAGCCCTAATTTGTCCAGCGCTTCCACCATCTCCAAACCGATAAAACCCCCTCCCACGACAACGGCGCGCTTAGGGCGGATTGTCCGAAGAGATTCTTGGATTGCCAGCGCATCATCAATCCGACGGAGGCGAAAGATATATTTATGGTCAATTCCCTCGATGGGCGGTTTGGCAGCTCTGCCGCCGGTGGCGATGATTAATTTATCATAGCTCTCCTGAAAATGACGCCCTTTTTCATCAATCCCTAAGACTAATTTTTTTAGACGGTCAATCCCCGTTACCCTGTGATTTGTCTGCACCAAAATCCCCTGTTTGGCAAACTGTTCGGGAGTTCTTATAATCAAATCAGCAACGTTTTTAACAATCCCTGAAATGAGATAAGTCAACCCGCACGCGGAATAGGACACGTATTCACCCTTCTCAAAAACGATGATTTCGATATCCGGGTTAGTGCGCCTTGCCTTGGATGCAGCGCTCATCCCAGCGGCATTGCCGCCGATAACGACGATTTTTTTTACCCTGTTTTTATAAAACATTGAGGTAGTTTCTCTCTATCTTCGGACTATTAGTCATGTTCAACTGTTTTTATTATACCTTGTATCATGCTTATGTCAAGGAAAATCTTCTTTTGCCATACAAATTCCCCACAG
>DTYX01000572.1 GCA_012961655.1 Candidatus Poribacteria bacterium | reverse complement strand
TTTGGACAGCCGCACCGAATCGCGGTCTGGGAGTTGTCGCCGGCGATTATGATAACGACGGCGACCAGGATTTGTATATTGCAAACGATATGGACGGAAATTATTTCTGGCAAAACAACGGCGATGGGACTTTTGAGGAACTAGGCTTACTAACAGGCGCGGGTTTCGGTGAAAGCGGGGAGGCAGAGGCGGGGATGGGCACAGATACCGGCGATTATGACAACGATGGTTTGCTGGATTTTATCGTGGGCAATTTCCAGAACGAACCGTGTCGGTTATATCATAATGATGGATATGGCCTCTATACAGATGTATCCTATACTTCAGGTATAGGTGAAGTAACGTATCGCTATCTTACCTGGGGTATAGTATTCTTCGACTACGATAATGATGGTTACAAGGATATCTTTGTCGCCAACGGACATATCCAGGATAACATCGCTCAATTCGACAGCACAACCACTTATGAGCAACCAGATTTATTGTTCCGAAATCGCGGCGATGGTACATTTGAAGATATAACATCATCGGCGTTTAAAGGCTTGGGAAATCACAAAGTAAGTCGCGCCGTCGCTTTGGGAGATTACGATAATGATGGCGATATAGATATTTTAGTTACCAGTTGGAATGGCAAAGTCGAACTCTTACGCAACGACGGGGGAAACAAAAAAAATTGGCTTAAAGTCAAAACTGTGGGCGTAAAAAGCAACAGATTTGGTATAGGCGCAAGGATAAAAGTGGTTGCCGCAGGAATAACACAGTTCGAAGAGGTGCAGACAAGCGGGGGATTTGCATCTACCCACGATTTCAGAATTCCTTTTGGCATAAATGACGCTGAAAAAGTAGACCTAATAGAGATTCGCTGGCCTAGCGGTTTAGTGCAAACGAAAGAGAACATTAAAGCTAATCAACTCATCATTGCGACAGAAGGTGATAACATGGTGGCAGAAAAGCTATATTCTGTGAGGAAAAAATAGACAGTCAAATGTTAAATAATTCACAGGGGGATAATGATGCCAAACATTTGTGAAGGTAATTTAATTGGAACAGGACTGAAAATTGGAATCGTCGTCAGTCGTTTTAACGATTTCATAACTTCAAAACTGTTGGATGGAGCATTAGATGCTTTAAAGAGGCATGGAGTTGCGGATGATGATGTAGATATTGCCTGGGTTCCTGGGTCTTATGAAATTCCGTTTATCGCCAAGAAATTAGCCGAAAGTAGTAGATACGACGCGGTGGTCTGCTTGGGCGCGGTAATCCGAGGTGCGACGCCGCATTTTGAATACGTCGCCAGCGAATCCGCCAAAGGAATTGCTCAGGTCGGTTTGCAGACAGGCGTGCCGACAATTTATGGCGTAATTACAACCGATACCATTGAGCAAGCTATCGAACGCGCCGGTACCAAGGCCGGGAACAAAGGCGCGGATGCCGCTGTCGGCGCTATTGAGATGGTGAATCTGTGCAAGCAGATGAAGATGTAAGGCGTGATGCGTGATAAGCTCAAATCGTTAATCAAGTAGTTCTCTCCAGTAATGTAGACGTGTAGGATGTCGCAATTTGTTGAGCGCTTCTAACTCAATTTGTCGGACCCGTTCGCGAGTGATTTTCAGCTTCTCACCAATTTGAGCAAGGGTATGGTCATTGTCATCAAACAATCCATAGCGTAATTTGATAACGCGCGCTTGCTGTGGGCTTAAAGTCGAAAGAAGCTTTTCCATAATTTCCCGCCGTGCTTGAGACGATATCTCCTCCTCCGGCGAGATTGCCGTATCGTCCCTGATTAAATCCGCGACCGTTGCCTTACTATCTGACCCTTCTATGGGAGAATCCAATGACAATAAATCCTTGGACACTTGAAGGATATTACTAAGCTTTGACTTCGCAATATTAATGGCATCGGCTAATTCATCCATTTTCGGCTCTCTGCCCAAGAGTTTTGTTAAATCAATCGAGGCGTGATTAGCACGCCTGCGTGCTTCGATGATATAAGATGGCAGCCGTATTAGTTGACCTTGTTCTTCCAAAGCGCGCCTCATTGCTTGACTAATCCACCATGTCGCGTACGTACTAAAGCGATACCCTTTCTCCAATCGGAATTTATGGACAGCCGTCATCAACCCTATGTTACCCTCTTGTACTAGGTCAAGAAATGAAAGAGGGCAGTCGCGAAATGTAAACTGTTTAGCGATACTCGCTACAAGAAGGAGATTTGCTTCTACTAAATGCTGTTGAATATCTTGAGTGCGTTCTAAAACTAATTGAAGTTCAGCGAGAACTGCTTCAAATTCTTCTCTCTGGGAAACTTCGCTTCGATTATACTGTTCATTTAGAACTTCTAGTGCAATATCGGTTTTCCAATCATCTATTAGGTCTTGCAATTTTCCTAAGATTTCCGGTGATATCTTTATATGACTATTTGCGCTCCACTGCTTTAAACAAAATAACTGTTTTAATCTCTCTTTCTGTGCTGGATTTACCAGATTTGAATCCTGAAACTGAAATACAATTTTTCTCAGCAAGGTCTTCTGAATCTGCAGTTCTTCAAAAAGTTCTTTCTCCTCCTTAGGTTTAAGTAATGGCACTTTGCTTATCCTTTTGAGATAAGCAGCCACAGAGGATAAAATACTTCTGGTCTCTTCTAATGTTTCGTCTAAAGCCAACGTGGAATCATCAGGATATGGCACTTCTACAAATTCGTCTGTGGATATTATACCTTCAGGATCATTCATAGACACCATCGTGGGAAACCCCTCAATTTCTGCGTTTCAATTGTTAAGTGAAAATGTACCCTATCTCCTCTACCCCAAACCCCTCAATTTACAATTTATCTTAACCTACACTGTAAAATTTGTTCCGATAGGTTATCGTAGGTCGATTTTCCAAAATCGACGTTTTTCTACAATCAAAACAGGTTTAACAATGCA
>DTYX01000571.1 GCA_012961655.1 Candidatus Poribacteria bacterium | reverse complement strand
CGCTCCAAAAGACATTGTAACCGCCGGGGAGTTCTATTTCGCCTCTGGCGATAGCTCCGTCCACCGCTGCTTTAGCGTGCTTGACATACGTGCCTACGTCGATGTCGCGCTCCTTATCCACCAATATAATAGCTTGCAACATGGCGTTTTCGCTCTTTATCATCGCCGGACCTTTTTCAACACAGATGTCCGCCAATTGACCGAGTGGAATCTGCTGTCCCATCATCGTCGGAACGAACACACGTTTTAGGGCGTCGATATCTTCACGCAACTCGCGGGCATAGCGGATATTTACCGGGTAGCGTTCCCTGCCTTCGACAGTGGTTGTGATATTTATACCGCCGATGGCGCTTGCAATGACGCTCTGTATCTGTCCGACGGTTAAACCGTATCTGGCGGCTTCCTCGCGGTTTATCTCGAAGTTGACGTAATTGCCATCCATGATGCGGTCAGGATATACCATTGTTGTGCCAGGGACATCTTGGACAATCCGTCCAATCTGTTCGGCGATGTCCTGTATTTTCTGCAAATCATCGCCCGTTACCTTAATACCAACTGGCGTTTTGATACCCGTAGCCTGCATATCAATTCGAGTCTTTATAGGCCCCTCTGGATAAGCGTTCCTGACGCCGGGGAAATCCAACGCTTTGAGCATCGCCTGTGATACTTCCTCTATGCTGCGGATATCCTGGTGTGAATCCTCTTCGCTGGGTTCTTCGTCCTTAAATAGAAACTTTTTAATCAGTCCGCCTAGGAACGAAGAGGGCGGTTGTTTCAACGTGATAGTAGTCTCAACCATTGCCAGCGGCGCTGGGTCAGTCGCGGTCTCGGCTCGGCCAATTTTCCCGAAGACCGTTATCACTTCAGGAAAGCGCGTTTTATCCGCCAGAATTTTATCCTGTGTTTGGAGTAGGCTGCGCGCTTCAGTAATGGAGATGCCGGGTCGAGTCGTGGGCATGTAGAGCACATCGCCTTCGTTCAACGAAGGCATGAATTCCGACCCTAGGCGTTTTAAAGGATAATAAGTTGTAAGCAATACCAGAATAGCCATCAGAATTACAACCCAAGGGAAGCGCAACACAAATCGAATCATCGGTCGATAAGCCCAAATCAGAAAACGGTTGATTGGATTTTTCTCTTCGGGGGTAATTTTTCCCCTGATTAAAAATCCCATCAGCACAGGGACTAACGTGATGGATAAGAGCGCCGCGGCCGCCATCGCATAAGTCTTGGTAAACGCTAACGGTTTGAACAGACGCCCTTCCTGGGCTTCCAATGTAAATACCGGCAGAAACGATACTGTGATAATCAGAAGCGAGAAGAACAAAGCAGGGCCGACTTGTCGGGAGGCTTCAATCATAATCTCCCATCGGCTGCGCGTTTCGCCTTCGTGTTCAATCAACTTATGCGCGTTCTCTATCATTACAATGGCGGCGTCAATCATTGCGCCAATGGCAATGGCAATTCCCCCTAGCGACATGATATTGGCGTTAAGCCCCTGATATTTCATGATAATTAGCGAAATCAAAATTCCAATCGGCAGAGTGAGTATCGCTACAAACGCGCTGCGGAAATGCCACAGAAATATCATACACACCAACGCGACGATAATGCTCTCTTCCACTAGCTTTTCGATGAGCGTCTCGATGGCGCGGTGGATTAAACTCGACCTATCGTAGACGGGTACAATCTTGACGCCTTCTGCTTCCAAGCCGGGTTTAATCTCTTCGATCTTTTGCTTAACCTTATTTATAACCTCCAGCGCGTTTTCGCCGAAGCGCATCACCACAATACCACCCACCGCTTCGCCTTTGCCGTCTTTTTCCGCAAGCCCGCGCCGCAGATCGGGACCGCGTTGAACATAGCCGATGTCTTTGACCAATATCGGTGTGCCGTTGTGGCTGTGTCCTACGACAACGTTTTTTAAATCGTCGAGATTTTCTATGTAACCCAGCCCGCGCACCATGTATTCAGTCCCGCTCATCTCCAGCAACCGCGCTCCCGCTTGTTTGTTGCTGTCGCGAATCGCCATCATTATTTTATTGATGGGGATGTTGTAGGCGAGCAGTCTATCCGGGTCGATGTTCACCTGATACTGCATCACAAAGCCGCCTACGGGCGCTACCTCCGCGACGCCCGGCACAGTAGCCAACTGATAACGGATGTACCAATCCTGAATCGAACGGAGTTCAGCCAGAGATTTCTGGCGCCCTTCCAACGGTTCGACGACGTACTGATATACCCAACCGACACCGGTGGCATCCGGCCCGAGCGAACTTTTAACGCCTCCTGGTAAGTCGCTAGCGACCTGGTTCATGTATTCTAGCACTCGGCTTCTAGCCCAGTAAATATCTATT
>DTYX01000570.1 GCA_012961655.1 Candidatus Poribacteria bacterium | reverse complement strand
GGTATTTGCCAGCACGTAGCCCAGGGCGGGAATGAAGCCCATTGTGTCCTCCGGTGAGGCGCACATAGCTTCTATGGTGGCGGCATAGCTGGTGGGCACGCTCACTTCAAAGCTCAAGCCGGTAGCTTTATTCAGCGCGTCAGCCATAATTTCGCCGCCGCTGACAATGACGTGCGCTCCGAGTCCACGCGCGCGCATGGCAGCGCCTTTACCGCACCAACCATATCCGGCGATGACCAACGTGCTTCCTGCTATCAATCTGTTGGTCGCGCGGATGATACCGTCCAATGTGCTCTGACCTGTACCGTAGTAGTTATCGAAGAGATGTTTGGATTTTGCGTTGTTGACCGCTATGATAGGATACTTCAATGCGCCATCCGCAGCCATGCTCCTTAATCTTATCACTCCCGTTGTCGTTTCCTCCGTTCCCGCCATGACATCATCGATGAGTTCTGTTCTGCTGGAATGCAGCGTGGAAACTAAATCTGCGCCGTCGTCCATTGTAATCATCGGTTTAATGTCAAGGGCGCTGTTGATGTGCTCATAGTAAGTTTCTTTATCCTCACCTTTAATTGCAAAGACTGGAATTTCATAATCTTTCACCAATGATGCTGCGACATCGTCTTGAGTGCTGAGCGGATTTGAAGCGCACAAAACAATTTCAGCCCCGCCGGCTTTGAACACGCGCATGAGGTTCGCTGTTTCTGTGGTAACGTGAAGGCAGGCGGAAACTTTGATACCTTTCAACGGTTTCTCCGCTGAAAATCTTTCCCGAATCTTTCGCAATACGGGCATAAATTGGTCTGCCCATTCAATGCGTAAATTGCCCGCCGGGGCTAAGTCTATATTTTGAATATCGCAATTCATCTGTTTCTCCTCTTACTCATCTAAAGTTTTCAAAATCTTATCTATCTTCCATTTTACCTCGCGAGGTAAATCATAATAATGGTAGTAATCTTCATCCATTTCAAAGGCTACAAAATAGGGATTATGGACGGGGGTTTGGACAACACAGCTTTTGAATCCGCAGACGCCATCCAACGCTTCTGCTAACTCTTCAGCGCGTTTTTTAATAACCTCATCGAGTTCAGGAGGGACATCATCGCCATCATTAAAACCATATTTTGAAAGAAGGTCATAAGAGATTGATGTTAATGGCACAGTCTCAAAATAATGACGTTTTTCAAACAAAAACTCTTGGTGTTCTTGCTCTGAGAGAAATTTATTTTTCATAGTATTCCCCTCTTTCCTTCTCTTCCTTCCTTTCCCCTTCAAATGTTGGCAAAAGAGAGGTCAACTCTCGCACAACGTATGTATTGCTCCGGTGTCGAAAAGTGTCCAACAATTGCGTCTTTTTATAATATAGTTCTTACCCGTCCCATAACTCTCACCTGTCTTCAGTTTTTCAAACTCAGTTAGGCGCTTAGAGACTAAAGCGATTCCACCGCCGCTTTTAAAATATCGACATAATCGGTTTTTTCCCAGGTGAATTCTGGATCCTCGCGGCCGAAATGACCGTACACCGCTGTTTTGGCATAGATAGGTCTTCTCAGGTCTAATCGCCTGATAATGCCGCTTGGTGTCAAGTCAAAGTGTTTCTGCACTATCATCGTCAACTTTTCATCCGCTATTTTGCCGGTTTCAAAAGTATCCACCATAATAGAGACGGGTTCCACCATGCCAATCGCATACGAAATCTGAATTTCGCATTTTTCAGCTAAATCAGCAGCCACTATGTTTTTGGCGATATGACGGGCGGCGTAAGATGCGCTTCTGTCCACTTTAGTTGGGTCTTTTCCAGAGAAACATCCTCCGCCGTGTCTTCCCATTCCACCATAAGTATCGACTATTATCTTCCGTCCGGTTAAACCAGCATCACCTTGCGGACCGCCGACGACAAATCGTCCTGTCGGATTGATATGATATTTGATTTGCGGACTTAGTAAATCCTGCGGAATCGCAACTTTGATAACCTCTTCGATGATTGCCTCGCGTAGGTCCTCTATGGAGATATCCGGCTCGTGTTGAGACGAGACAACTACAGTATCCACACAAACAGGTTTGCCATCGATATACTCGACAGTAACCTGGGATTTCCCATCCGGGCGAACAAACGGAAGAATGCTCTGTTTCCGTACCTCTGCAAGCCTTTTAGTTATGTTGTGCGCGAGTATGATGGGCATAGGCATCAACTCCGATGTCTCTTTGCAAGCATAGCCAAACATCATGCCCTGGTCTCCCGCGCCTAGTTTATCCACCCCCATTGCGATGTCGGGTGATTGTTCATCTATCGATGTTAAAACAGCACAGGTGTGATAATCGAAACCGTAACTCGCATCGGTATACCCAATCCGTTTAATAGTACCACGGACGATTTTCGGCATATCAACGTAGAACTCAGTGGTAATTTCGCCAGCGATTAAAGCTAGACCCGTGGTCACTATCGTTTCGCAGGCGACCCGTCCTAGAGGGTCTTTTTCCATTATTGCATCCAAAATGGAGTCGGAAATCTGGTCGGCAATTTTATCCGGGTGACCTTCTGTTACCGATTCAGAAGTGAATAGAAAATCTTGATTTTTCAATTTATTTCTCCTTAATCTGT
>DTYX01000569.1 GCA_012961655.1 Candidatus Poribacteria bacterium | reverse complement strand
TTATCAAACAGTTGGCAGTGGTTTAGTAGCTGTTTTGGTGCAAGGCGATGTCGGCGCCGTGAAAGCCTCTGTTGATGCTGGCGCGGAAGCAGCGGCAAAAGTGGGGGAAGTCATTTCTGTCGAGGTAATTCCACGCCCTCACACTGAGGTGGATGATACAATCTTATCAACTATTGGCCCTCCGGAAACTCCACCTCCGGCTAAAGCTCCATCATCAGAGGAAAAACCTTCGGAGCCGAAGTGATAAAGGAGGACAAAGATGAACGATAGGGAATTAATAAACCTTATCACCCGCAAAGTCCTTGAGCAAGTTCAGTCCCTTCCCTGTGAAGGATGTGCAATGCAAACTTGTGATGGCGAACGCGCCTGTCATATTACAGCACAGCAAAATCAAATTCCTGTGGGTGTCTCGGCAAGACACGCTCATCTTACCAAGGAACATCTGGAGCAGTTATATGGACCAGGACGCGAATTGACCGTTCGCGCTGACCTCTACCAACCGGGTAATTTTGCCGCCGAAGAGGTAGTAACTGTCGTCGGGCCGAGAATGCGGGCGATTGAAGGGGTGCGTATTTTGGGACCGCTGCGGAATTATTCTCAGGTCGAAATTGCACGCACTGATGCAATAACTTTGGGACTCGACCCGCCAATTAGAGACTCAGGCGACCTAAAAGGCGCCGCGCCAATTTTACTCGTCGGCCCTGCTGGTTCGGTATTTTTGGAAGAGGGGGCGATATGCGCCGCGCGCCATGTTCATTTGACGCCAGAGGATGCTGAATGCCTTGGGGTAAAGGCAGGAGATGAACTGAAAGTACGGATTCCAGGTATCCGCGCCCTGACTTTTGAAAATGTACGCCCAAAGATAGGCGAAGGAGTGCTTCCGCAATTGCACCTTGACACGGATGACGCCAACGCAGCCGGAATTCGCGGCGGGGAAGCGATAGAGATAATCAAAGAGTAGGTGGATTGTCCTCCGATTCCTTTGATGTCCCACCTGATAAAAGTAGAGGTGAACGTTATTGGACATTGACCGATTAACTCAAATTATTGAAGCCGAGGTCAGAAAAGCGCTTTCGGAAATGGAGCAATCCTCAAATCCTCCGCAACAAGTTGAGCGGAAAAAACTTCTGGCAGTCTTTACCTCCGGTTGCGCCTGTCAGAAAACAGCGCTAAACCAGATTGAACAACTGATTGGGGCAGATTATGATGTCACAGCCGTGTTATCGCCAATAGCGGTCGAGTTAATGGCGAAACAGGTTGAGAATATCAAAGGGATTAGCGCGGTGCTCACCGAAGGATTTGCCGCCGAGATATCGAATATGATTGAGGAGACGGAAACAATTGTCGTGCCTTTACTGTCGCGAACAGCGGCGGCAAAACTGGCGCTGGGAATTGCCGATGAACTGGCGCTTATGGTTGTGATGCAAGGATTAATCGGCGGAAAATCCGTCATCGCCGCTAAGGACGCCGCTGACCCACAAGGCGCCAATTGTCCCTTCCTGGCGACCGAAAACACCCCAACAGCCCTGATTCAACTGGCGAAAAATTATCTCAAGACTCTTGAGAGCTTCGGAATGAAACTCGTCGATGCCCCTCAATTGGCGGATGTCGTGATGAATAAGCCGAAGAGATATATTCATCAAATAGCGGATAAAAGTGGAAAAACACTGATTACTCAATCTGTCATAGCCAATCTTTCGGAAGATATAAAAACAGTAGCAATTCCAAATCCCGCGATAATTACACCGCTAGCTTATGATTGTGCAAAAGAGAGGGGAATTGAAATAGTGGTTAAGAAGTGAAGGGAAAGATAGGAATTATCACTGATTTTTATTGCTTTTATCATTGATTACGCTACAAGGGTTGCCTGCGAAGTGGGCGCTGATGTCTTAAAGTTAAACTGGCCCTTTAGAATAAGCGAGAAACAGCAAGGGGATTATACCAAGAGCAAAGGCTACAAACAATATGAACCTTGGGAGAGGAGACACTGGATAAAGCCAGGACTTGTATGGACGCCGGCGCAATTGGGATGATTATCGGCAGAAATGCCTGGGGTAAAGTGATGATGCAAAGAGGATGGCGGGGAAACTTTATGAAATTTTAGCAGATGAAAAATACCGTCTGCAAAATTGATACTTGTGAATCCGTCTGGAATAATCAGATGGAAACCCAATTGGAGGAAATGAACATGAAAAAATTACTATTAATAAGACGTGTTTTAGTTATTTTATCCCTGGGATATTTATCTGTGGGATTGGCTTTGCCAACAGCTTTAGCCAAACTCGACCAGCACTCAGTCGCCGTGTGGCTTTTTAACGAGGGCAAAGGAGACACGGTTGCCGATTTTTCAGGTAATGGTCACGAAGGCAAATTCAGTGGCAAGCCCAAATGGGTCAAGGCGGAGTTCGGTATGGGCTTGGAAACTCCTGGAGATGCTTCAGGTTATGTTATCGTCGAAAGTAGCGATAAGTTGAAACTCGAACAATTGACGATTGAAGCCTGGGTCAAAGTCGAGAAGGCAACTGGCAAATGGCAAGGCATAATCTGCAAGCAGACTTCCGGATGTACCAATAGAAACTACGGAATCTGGGTTCATAACACTAACGGCAACCTTCACGCTCAAATTGGGTTCGGAGGTGGCTGTGATTATAGCATCGATGGAACGACGGTGATAACCGATAACAAGTGGCATCACCTGGCGTTCACTTACGATGGCAAGATGGGACGGGTATACGTTGATGGCAATATGGAGACTGAAAAGCCTTACGGTAAAACTCCGCATCAAAGCGATGACCCGATAACCATCGGCGTGCCGAATCTGAACAACGCCAATGGATTGTTGGGGATTATTGATGAAGCGCGTATCTCTAACATCGCCCGAACCGAAGCGGAAATCAATGAGGCGATGACGAAAGGTTTGGCTGTGCTTCTTGGCGTGGAACCCGCGGATAAATTAACAGTGACATGGGCGAAGATAAAAAAGAACAGTTGAAGCAGATAATAGAGTAAGATTCAGAGGCTTAAATCAAAATTCACTTCTATCGGAGGGTAATATGCCCAAATTAACGCGGAAGGAACGTCTGAAGCAAATTGCCCAGAGACGCGCCACATATACGACCAGAGTATTCATGCTGTGGAAGGATGTGATGCGCGAAAGGGTCCAGCAGACATCGAAAATCGTTTCCTTCAAATTCTATCGTGGTGATTTACATTACCACAGCACATACAGCGACGGGGTTGCAACAGTCCAGGAAACAAAAGAGTGGGTTGACCGAGCGGGTTTAGATTTCTTTTTTGTAACTGACCACGGAACCGTCAATCAAAAGAGGATTTGCCAGAAATATGAAAACCTTTGGTGGGGACAAGAACCGGGGACACAGTATCATCATCTCGGTATTCTCGGGCTCGACAGGAAATATACCCCGAAGCGTGATTTAGCGTATGATTATCACAAGGTCAAAGAACTCGGCGCTTATCCTTTCATCCCTCATCCAGCGGGTTGGTTTCCAACGACGCGATATAGCGATGAGCAGAAGGACGCCCTAAATTTGCTGGGCGATGAGTTTGCCATTGAAATCATCAACGGCGCCAATCAGGTCTTTGACTGCTTCGATATCACCGACGAGATGTCCATCGAGTTGTGGGATAAACATCTTTGTCAGGGCAAGCGCGTTACCGGTTTGGGCAATACGGACGCTCATCTGCCGCAGGGCATCGGGGACGTTTGGACCGCTGTATTTTGTGAGCCGCTGACGAAAGAGAATGTCATTGACGCTCTGTGGAAGGGGCACTGTTTTGCATCGGATGCTCCTTTGGTAAACATCGCGTTGAATGGCGCGCGAATGGGCGATGTGGTATATCTGCCAGCCGGCGCTTCGGCAGGACTCCATTATGAATGCGCCGATAGCCGCGGTATAGCAGAAATCCGTATCATTAAAGATGGGGAGTGTACTGAAAACATTTCGCCGAGCGGCGATGTAAAAGCTGAAAATACCATAGACATCCGTTTCGACGGCGGTAAGTCCTATTATCGGCTTGAGTGTTTTGCTCTCGACCAACGCCGCGCATACAGCAACCCGATATATATTTGGGAAGCCTAGCACTGTGAATTCGGAATATCGAAGAACCATAAGTAAGGACATGAAACAATTACGTTTTATTTCCCTAAGGAAGCGAAGCTTTGTGGACGAAGGCACACTTAACCCTAAAGAGCTGTTTTTTATATCAAAATCAAGAAAGGAGTGGCGATTCGGTTGAATTATCGCCAATATTCTATGAGTAAGATTCCAATTGCCTTACAACTATATTCTGTGCGCGAAGATTGCACGCGCAATCTCTCCGGCACACTCGAGGCTGTGGCCAAAATGGGCTATGAAGGCGTTGAATTCGCCGGGTACTACGGACGCGACGCCAAGGAGATACGCAAACTTTGCGATGATGTGGGATTACC
>DTYX01000568.1 GCA_012961655.1 Candidatus Poribacteria bacterium | reverse complement strand
GGGGGATTTTACAGTAAATTGACTGGGTTCACCCGAAAATTGAGAGAGCGTTGCATGAATCGAAAGTGGCAGCGACACATTTACTGAATTTCTACAGAGTAAATTGATACTTGCTCTCATAGAAGGAATATGGTATAATAAAGATTGATTAAACTCAAAACCTAAGGAAATCGAAGTGATTTTAGACACAATCGTTACTCATAAACGGAAAGAGATTAAAATCCAAAAGAACCTGTTACCATTGTCGGAACTAAGACAAACCTTACGCGACATATCTCCAACGCGTGATTTTAAAGCGGCAATATCAACGCCAGGGCAAATCAATCTTATCGCCGAAGTCAAAAAAGCCTCACCATCGAAAGGCATTATCCGCGAGGATTTTGATGCTGTTACCATCGCTCAAATCTATCAATCCAGCGGCGCCTCGGCTATTTCTGTTTTGACGGATGAGCGGTTCTTTCAAGGCGGTTTATCTTATTTAGCAGCTATTCGCAAAACTACATCTATTCCCCTCATGCGGAAAGATTTTATAATTGACGAATATCAAATTTACCAGGCGCGCGTCGCCGGAGCGGATGCTATCCTACTTATCGCAGCTATCTTACATCCTGGCCCGATGCAAAGCTTTCTGAATATAGCTCATAGCCTTGACCTGGATTGTCTCGTCGAAGTTCACGTCGAATCGGAATTAAAAAAGGTTTTGGATACAGATGCTCAGATAATCGGCATTAATAATCGTGATTTAAAGACTTTTCAGACGAGCCTCAATACTACTGTACGATTGAGAAAACTCATTCCCAATGATAAAGTCATCGTCAGCGAGAGCGGAATTCATTCGCGCGAAGATGTGAAGATGTTGCAAGAATATGATATTAATGCAATTTTAGTTGGCGAATCACTGATGAGGAGCGCGGATATTAACGCTAAAATTAAGGAATTGATGGAGTGATGAATATGTTAATAACAGGTGATAAAAAAAAGGATAAAAAACTGTGGCAAGATGTTAAATGGTCGCGTGAACATAGTCAGGAATTGCACGATAACTACGAACGGATGTGGGTTGCTATTTATGACCAGCAGGTAGTGGCGTCTGATAAAAAACCACGCATGGTAGAGAAAATTGCGTTGGAAAAAACAGGAGTTTCACGAAAGGAGCTTTACATCATCTATGTGGAGGATAGCAAGGCGCTCTATCGTCAAGCTGAGTTTTGATGTCAAAAGTACATTTGTTGGCCCGCGAATGGAAATTATGCCCATTATCCGTCTCATTGCAAATATGGTATTGCGTTTACGAGATA
The DNA here is from genome assembly GCA_012961655.1 of Candidatus Poribacteria bacterium. Lineage (GTDB taxonomy): Bacteria > Poribacteria > WGA-4E > DTYX01 > DTYX01 > DTYX01. Next base: position 3,165 of record DTYX01000568.1, on the reverse strand, counting down.
ATGGTTTTACTCCTTTGCAAAGAGCAATTGTCGATACGGGTTCTTATTGGTCAGTAGTACCGCGGGAATTGTGGACACTATGTGCCGTTGATATCATTGAACCAAATTCGCCAATCATCGGATTTGCTCCTGATGAAGTTTGTCATATTCCAGCATCTATCGGTAAAATCAGTGGAATAATCTTCGATGACGAAGGACACGAAACGCGCCTTCTAACGTTTCCTGCCTTCTTAGCACATACGGATGATGTCCCTTTGGTGCTTGGTTTTGCTGACCTCTTATCGGAATTTCAAGTACGCTTCGATTATCGCACTAAGTCAGCTTATTTAGATGAACGATTGTTGTAACTATAGAGCCGCGGATTTTCAGACCGCGCTGATAAAGCTCAATAATTACGCTGGTTCATGTGAATATTTCACAAAACCACGCGGTTACTTCATTTTTTACTTTTTGTATAAACCGAAACAACTCAATGGAGGTAATTAATGAGAGCGTATAAAACCATATTAACCGAATCAGAGATGCCGAAAGCCTGGTATAACATCATTCCAGACCTACCGGCGCCGCCACCGCCAACCATACATCCGGCAACCTTACAGCCTTGCGGCCCTGATGATTTAGCGCCTCTATTTCCGATGGCGTTAATTATGCAAGAGGTTAGCCAGGAACGTTGGATTGAAATCCCTGAACCGGTGCTGGATATCTATCGTCTCTGGAGGCCGACGCCATTGCATCGAGCATATCGTCTGGAAAAAGCGTTAGATACGCCAGCGAAGATTTATTACAAGAACGAGAGTCTCAGCCCTCCGGGCAGTCATAAGCCGAATACAGCCGTCGCCCAAGCCTTCTACAACAAGGAAGAGGGCGTCAAACGCTTGAGTACGGAGACAGGCGCGGGTCAATGGGGAAGTGCGCTATCGTTTGGCTGTTGTCAGTTCGATTTGGAATGTACGGTATACATGGTGAAAATAAGCTATCAACAAAAACCGTATCGCCGGTCATTGATGCAAACATGGGGTGCGTCAGTCACACCTAGTCCCAGTGAGAAGACAGAAGCCGGCAGAAAGATTTTAGCTGCTGACCCAGAATCGCCGGGTAGTCTGGGCATCGCCATCAGCGAAGCCGTCGAAGACGCCGTGAAACATGATGACACCAAATATTCATTGGGAAGCGTCCTCAATCATGTGCTTTTGCACCAAACGATTGTCGGCTTGGAAACCAAAGCGCAGTTTGAGAAGTTAGGCGAATCGCCAGACATTTTAATCGGTTGTGTTGGAGGCGGCAGCAACTTCGCAGGATTTGCATTCCCCTTCGTCGCAGATAAATTGGCTGGCAAAAGCGATGTGCGCGTTGTAGCCGTCGAGCCTACGGCTTGTCCGACCCTTACCAGAGGGTTGTATGCTTATGACTTTGGAGATACTGGACAACTTACGCCGTTGGTGAAAATGCACACACTTGGACATGATTTTGTCCCTGCGCCGATTCATTCGGGGGGGCTGCGTTATCACGGCGCTGCGCCCCTTATGTGTCTGCTCTATGACAAGGGATACATCGAAGCAGTCGCATATCATCAAAACAGTGTTTTTGACGCTGCTGTGCAATTTGCTCGCTGTGAAGGAATGGAACCAGCCCCCGAAACTGCTCACGCTGTGAGAGCCGCAATTGATGAAGCGCTAAAAGCCAAAGAGGAAGGCAAAGAACGCACGATAGCTTTCAACTTCAGCGGACATGGGCATTTTGACCTCGCAGCCTACGATGCTTATATCGCTGGAGAATTGGAAGACTATGAATATCCCGATGATAAGATTGCTGAATCGCTGAAGAACTTGCCGAAAGTGGAGTTATGATAAAGTTTCGCGTTTTAGGAGACCAACATGACAAAGGTCAAAATTTGCGGAATGACCAATCTCGATGATGCTTTAGCGGCAGTGGAGTTTGGCGCGGATGCGCTCGGTTTTGTATTTGTCCCGAATACTCCTCGCTACATCGAACCGGCGAAAGCAGCGGGAATTATAGCGCGACTGCCTCTATTTGTAATGGCTGTGGGATTATTCGTCAATGCTTCGGAGGAACATATCAAACAGGTTGCAGACCAATGTAAGCTCAACATCCTCCAATTGCACGGACAAGAACCGCCCGATTTTTGTCTGCGATTCAACCGTAAAGTCATCAAAGCCTTCAGAGTAAAAGATAGAGGAAGTTTGACCGCCCTGCCAAAATATACTGTGAGCGCATATCTGCTTGATACTTACGTCAAAAGCGCGATGGGGGGAACAGGCGTCACATTTGATTGGAGATTAGCATCGGACGCGAAGAGATACGGACCGGTGATTCTTGCCGGTGGTTTGAATCCCGAAAACGTGGCGAAGGCGATTCAGCAAGTGCGTCCCTACGGCGTCGATGTCTCCAGCGGAGTCGAAGCAAAACCAGGTAAGAAAGACCATAGTAAACTGAAAGATTTTATCGAGGCTGCAAAAGGGGAGTAGTTATCAACTTGACGAATAAATTCGTTACTACAGAATATTTTCAAAATTACTTGGGATGAAACAGATTGAACTTATTTACAAACGATTACCCGAGCAAGTCAGCTTTCTCCAACAGGAATTGATTTACGAAGATGAGACTGCCATCGTCACCCGACAACGGGTCAAACCCTCATCGCCGCTGATAATCGATGGCGTAACGGCGCTCGATGATAACTATACCGCGCTCTGGTTTATTTTCCCCGGCAAATGGTACGACATGGGAAAGGTGTATAACAGAAAAGACAAATGTACTGGATACTACTGTGACATCATCCTTCCGATGAAACGAACAATTTCTAAAGATAAACAATTTGTTTTCACCGTCGAGATAACCGACCTATGCTTGGATTTGTGGATATGTCCCGATGGCAGTTATCATATTTTAGATGAAGATGAATTTGAGTTAGCGGTAAAAAACGGTTGGATGGATAATACACTGGCTCAAAGGGCTAGGCAGGAACTTAACAATTTAATTCAATTAGTCAAAACAGGCAGATTTCCGCCTGCAATTGTAGAAACTATGGATATTCAGAAAAAGACTACTTGACTGAGTTTAGTCGTCCCTTCGGCTTCGCTCAGGACATGCTTTGAGACGACTCGTTCAGCAGTTTACTTCGTAAACCGACGAATTGATTCGTAG
>DTYX01000567.1 GCA_012961655.1 Candidatus Poribacteria bacterium | reverse complement strand
GCTTTCTTGTGATTACCTTGCAATACTGAAATCTATACATCATTGAAATAGTTACAATACAGAAATTAAGACCAAATGGAATAGATATGGAAATAGCTATCAAAGTTACCGACTTAAGCTTTGTTTACCCTGATGGCACAATAGGGCTGAATAAAGTCTCCCTTGAAATTAGGAAAGGTCAAACAGTTGTTATAATTGGCGCAAATGGAACAGGGAAATCAACTTTGCTTTTGAATCTCATGGGAATTTTTAAAGGAGAAGGCGAGATTGAAATCTTTGGCATGCCTATGAATAAGAAAAGTTTAAGTGAGGTTTGCGGACGATTGGGGCTTGTTTTTCAAAATCCCGATGACCAACTCTTCTGTCCGACGGTGTTCGATGACGTGGCATTTGGACCGCTCAATCTTGGATACGACGAAGAGACTGTCAGACAAAAAGTAAAAAGAGCTTTATCATCCGTTAGAATGGAAAGGTTCGCGGAGCGTTCATCCCACCATCTCAGTTTTGGGGAAAAGAAGAGAGTTTCTATTGCCTCTGTTCTTTCTATGGAGCCAGACATACTTCTGTTGGACGAACCTACTGGCGGACTGGACCCGAAGAGCGCGTCTGAACTGTTGGAGATACTACATCAATTGAAAGAGGAAGGCAAAACAATCCTGACAACAACGCATGATTTATACCTCATATCAGAACTTGCCGATATCGTCTTTGTTATGGGCGAAGACAAAAATATCGTTGCAAAAGACCTGCCACATATAATCTTCTCAAATAGAAAGCTTTTGCTCGAAAACAATCTCATTCACAAAAGTAGAAGTCTCTATGAACATCCAAGGGAGAAATACAATGTTTATCAATAAAACTACCAGCCTGCACTGAGAATACGCTGACGTTTCAACTATCAACGGAATTCTAAATAAGAACAGGAGGAGATAAATGTTAAACAATCCGATGTTAAGAATAGACGCAATTATCTTTATTGGCATAGCGTTTGTCTTTGGGATTTTGGAAGGCGTATACGCGCATTTTCACACCTTTTGGCCAGAAGGTAGTCCGAACTGCTACGCCAAAAGGGGACAGGAAATCACATTTAAATATTTTTGGGGGCACCCCTATGAATACATAATTTTTGATTCTCTGAAGCCGAACTTTTACGTTGTCAAACCCGACGGCAGTAAAAGCGAGGTCAAGCTGAAAAAGATTCAAATGAGAGACAAAGAAACTGATAAGGTAAGGACCGCTTATGAGGTGAAATATAAACCGACAGCTTTGGGCGATTTTTATCTTTGCCTGGAAGCCCCTCCCATTTTTGTCGAAGAGGAGGAGTTGTTCTGGAGGGATTACGTCAAACAGCCGATTCATGTGATGGCTGAAAAGGGTTGGGATAGGCCGGTTGGTTTGCCGCTGGAGATGGTGCCATTGACCCGTCCTTATGGCATAGAAGAAGGTTTTGTCTTTAAGGGACAAGCGCTTTACAAAGGCAAACCTCTGGCTAACGCTCATGTTGAGATAGAGAAATTCAACGGTTTTTACGTGGAAGGCGAAAACCTCCCCGTCGACCAATTCGGCAACGAAGATGTGCCTATGATTACCCGC